>NZ_JBFTQI010000046.1:0-14390 GCF_056398925.1 Pedobacter sp. 01T416_2 | reverse complement strand
TAATTGGGGTTCGATTTAATTTCCATCGGATTATTCGCTCCTATTTTTTTCAATGGCCACCAAGCCCAGCCGATGTTATTTTTTTCTAAAAGTTGAATGGCATCAGTAAACCAAACATTAGAATTTTCTCCTGTTTCACCAAGCCAGACCGGAACATGCTGTTCATCTCTGGCTTTAATAATATGTGCTATTGACGTCTGATCATTATAATTCCAATATTTATGGTAACTCAACACCATATTTTTATCCCAAAGCGGGAAAATACCATTGTAATTATTGCCCCAGCCATTGCCTTCGATAATAATGATGTGTTTTTGATCAACCTCGCGGATAGCTTTGGTAATTTCGATCATTAATTTTCTTAATGGTGCATTCACCTTTTCCTTTGTTCCGTTTTTATCTTCTTCAGGGTTTGAGAAACCGTAGTTAGGTTCGTTCAAAATATCGTATGCACCAATATAAGGTTCATCTTTGTAACGTTCGGCCAGTTTTTTCCAGAGTGCAATGGTTTTCCCCTGATTGGCTTCACTATCCCATAAATAAGGTTTTGATGGATCGCGGTCGGCAATGTTTAAATCATTCCCTTGTCCACCAGGTGCAGCGTGCAAATCTAAAATCAGGTACATTTTATTAGCCTTACACCAGGCTAACAAGCTATCGGTTAAGGCAAAACCCTTTTCCAGCCAGGTATTTTTGCCTGCAACCGGCTCTTTATCTGCCGGCAGGGTGTATAAATTGTAGTGCATGGGTAAACGAATGGAATTAAAGCCCCAGCGTTTCAACGAATCGACATCAATTTTACGCATGTGGCTGGCCAGCCAGGCATCGTAAAACTCCTGGGTCTGTTTTGGCCCCATCAGTTCTTCTATCCGCTCGCGGATGCGGTATTGTTGTGCCTCGTTGTTAATTTTGAGCATATAACCCTCTTGTAACATCCAACCGCCTAAACCAAAGCCGCGGAGCAAAACATTCTCGCCTTTTGCGTTCACTATTTTTTTACCCTCGGCTTTTAAAAATCCTTGACTAAACCCTGTAAACGAAACAATGCTGAACAGAAAAATATATAAGATTGATTTTGTAAAAGACATAAAATAAGATTAGGTTTTAGATAATTACCAGATGTATGTGGCTACAGAGCCTTTATCGAGTGTTGCGACAAGTGTTTTGCCATTAAAGCTAACATTAAACTTAGCGGCATTTTTACCGTTATTGGCTACAATTAAAACATGTTTTCCACTAGGTGTTTTAAAGGCAACATTTGGCAGATCGGATAAATCGTTAGTAGCAATGCGAACAGCACCTGGACGAACAAATTTAGAAGCATGCGCAATGGAATAATAAGCCAGGTTTCTGCTATAAGAATCTTTATCAATGGTTACTGCGCCCTGGCACATCGAACAGCCACCTCTGTCGGTATAAGGCTTGTTTTCAGGATCGGCGGCTAAGTTCCATTCCAGCACATTTTTGCTCCAGTTTCTGGTAGCGCCGATAATCAAACKCCTAACCGGATTAAYAATTTTAATATCCGCAGCATCTGGCTGCTCCACCACCATTTGCTCAGAAAAGTAAATATTCTTATCAGGATGGGCATTGTGCACATCAGTTAAGGCTTCAATCTTTCCTCCGTACAGATGAAAGGCAGATCCATCGATATATTTTCTGGCTTCCGGATCATCTAAAATGCTAATCGGGTAATCCGGGCGATCGGCATTATGATCATAAACAATAATTTTGGTCTTAATATTGGCTTTAGCAAAAGCAGGACCGAGAAATTTCTTTACAAAAAGGGCCTGATCTGGTGCAACCATAAGCAAGCTGGGATTATTGCCGGGGTGCAAAGGTTCATTCTGAACGGTAATCGCATCAATAGGAATCCCCTCTTTTTGCATTTCCTGTACATACCTTACAAAGTATTTAGCGTAAGCATCGTAATATTCGGGCTTTAGCATCCCACCACGGGCATCGTATGTAGTTTTCATCCATAAGGGAGGAGACCATGGCGAGCCCATAATTTTCAGTTTTGGGTTGATCGCCAGGATTTCCTTCATTACCGGAATCACATCTACTTTATCCAGACCCAGATCAAATTTAGCCTGTGTTAAATCGGTTTGTCCTTCGGGAAGGTCGTTGTAAGAAAATACTTTTTCGTTTAAATCGGAAGCGCCAATGCTCAGGCGGATGTAGCTCACCCCGATGTTGTTTCCATCAGTAGCAAACAACTCTTTCAATAAAGCCGCTCTGGCTGGTGCCGACATTTTCACAATGTGCTGTGCACTTCCACCTGTTAGGGCATAACCAAAGCCATCAATAGTTTGATAGGTTTCTTTGTTATTTACAGTAATGGTTGGCAGATTGTTTTTAGCTACATTAAAACTTAATTTACCTGCCTGTTTGCCGAATAAAACAGATCGATCGGCTTTGGTAAGCCAAACTTCAGGTTGGTTTTGAGCAATAACGGCAAGTGAAGAACAGGTAAAAATACAAACGATAAAAAGGCGAAGGAATTTGGTAGAAAGCATAGGGAAAAGATGAGCAGATTAAAAAAACAGGAAGAAAGATTTCGCTTTCTCCCTGTTAACAATTAAACATTAAGCGTGCATAGATGAGATGTTATTTTGAACCACCCCATTCTTTACTTTGAACTATTTTTGAATTTGCAAGCTCTCTTTCTGGTACAGGAAGAATTTCATTCTTTCCACCCACAAATCCCTTAAACGAAAGTTTCGATGCTGCCAATCCCCATCTCACTAAATCAAACCAGCGTTGTCCTTCGGCAGCAAGCTCAATACGTCTTTCTTTCATAATATTATCCATAGTAACCGCAACAGGGTTTAAGTTTACTCTTCCCCTTACTGCATTTAACATGGTATAAGCTTTGGTACCAACACCAACAGCAGCGCCACTTTTTAATAAAGCTTCGGCTTCCATTAAATAAGTATCGGCCAAACGGATTTCGTACATATTTTGACCGAAGTTTAATTCTAGTTGTCCAACTGCCGCTTTTGTAGAATTTCGGCCAGCAAATTTTTCAACAAAATAACCGGTATTGGCATTTGCATGCTTGTAAGAAACAATCCCAGCTTTTTCTAAACTATCTAAGTTTGCTACCGTCGGTTTATTTCTCGGATCGAAGTGGATCAGATCGAAAAACTCCTGTGTAAAAGGCATTACACTCCAGCCCGATACATAGTCTGGCGCCTGAGCTGCAATTTTAGGAACGTAATTCCGTGGTCCTACCAAAATCCCCATCACGTTTCCTTCGCCGCTGCCTACTGTTCCCCATGCCATGTTAGATGTGGTATTGTAGGCCAGTTCGAGTACCGACTCGGAATTGAATTTATTTTTAACATTCCATAAATCAGCAAAATTTGGAAGCAGTTTATAACCATAAGTACTCGCACCTGGAGCTGTACCATTTACAAGTGCAAATTCTGCTGCTGCCGGTGCCCATTTCTCTTGCCACAAATAAACTTTACCCAATACAGCATGAACTGCACCTTGACCAAGACGACCAGCTTCTCCTGTCGGGATTGTTGATGGAAGTGCTGTTAGTGAAGCGGTTAAATCGGCTTCAATCTGTTTATAAACATCAGCTGGAGGTGCCTGCACAACATTAAACAGATTGTCTTTATCAACAGGTTCTAACAATAACGGTACATTCTTAAAGATACGAACCAGATCAAAATAGAAAATTGCTCTTAAAGCTTTTGCCTCAGCGATATACCTATTTTTTAAGCCGGCATCCATACTAATGCCTTCAATTTTCTTTAACAGTACATTGGCCCGGTAAATACCTGTAAAACCCTTGCCCCATAAGTAACTTGGCGCACCAGATAAAGACGTTACGGTATAGTTGTTCATTGCCTGAAGGTCCCCTAAATCTGAAGGGGAATCTCCACCTGCATAATGATCGTCAGAGCCCGAAGCAAAAATATTAAGCTTGGTTAAATAACCCGATGATTGATTGCCCAATTGATCGTAAACCGAAACCAAAGCATTAAATGCTTGCTGTTGATTTGCATAATAACTACTCTCCAAAACCCGTTCTCTAGGATTAACGTCCAATTGCTTTTGGCACGAAACCATTGCTTGAGCGGCCACCAATAAAGCCGCAAAGCATAAAATATTCTTTTTCATTTTTATTAAAAATTAAAATCCAACATTTAAACCAACCATAAATGAACGGGCCTGAGGATAAACACCTCTATCTACACCCAATACTGTTCCACCTATTTCCGGATCATAACCAGAATAATTGGTAATTGTCCAAAGGTTTTCACTCATTAAATAAACACGAAGCTTCTGTGCACCAATTTTCTGCGTAATTTTTGAAGGAAGATTGTAACCAATCTGAAGTGTTTTTAACCTAAAATAGTCGCCTTTTTCCAGGTATTTTTTCGAGAATTTTGTGTTGTTTCCGTTTGGATCTGTTTCTACAACCCTTGGTACAGTAGAAGAAGGATTACTTGGTGTCCAACGGTCTAAAATTGAACTTTGCCAGTTGGCATAAGTAACATCTAAACGTCTTAAGCCCTGAAAAATCATATTACCCGCAACACCATTACCAAACACCACCATATCAAAGCCTTTGTAGGCCAGGTTTACGGTAACACCATAAGTAAGCTTAGGTAGCGGACTGCCAATATAGGTTCTATCGCCAGCGGTAATAGATTCATTACCATCTAGATTGGCATATTTAATATCACCAGGCTTTGCTGTAGGTTGCAAAATAGTGCCGTTTGGTCCTTTATATGCATCAATTTCTGCCTGCGACTGAAATATACCCAGCATTTCGTAACCATAAAATTCGTTGAAAGATCTGCCTAAACCTGTTCTGGTAAAATTACCCATGGTTTGAAAGCTCTGTGCATTATCTTCAATAAAAGTTTTTCCTGGCAACAGCTTGGTCACCTTGTTTTTTAATGTCGATAGATTTGCATTAACGCCTAAGTTAAACTCGCCGATTTTCTTTTTATAGCCAACTTCGAACTCAAGACCTGTATTTTGCATGTCGCCAACATTTTCTGCTGCTCCACCTGCTGCCCCAACGTATAATGGGATATCAGGCGTTTGCAAAACACCAACGGTTTTCTTTTTATAATACTCGGCCGATAGATTAAAATTATTAAATAAGGTTAAGTCGAAGCCTATATTGGTTTGACGGGTTTCTTCCCATTTCAAATCAGGATTTGACAAGGCAGCCGGACTCCATCCAATAGTACTTATATCTGTAGTACCAAAAGTATAATTACGCCCGCTGTTCACCAACGCAACATACCTGAAATCGCCAATGGCATCGTTACCGGTAACACCATAGCCCCCACGGATTTTCAAGAAATTAATCACTTTATTTTCTTTCCAAAAGCCCTCTTTGGTTGGTACCCAACCTAGTGAGAACGATGGGAAGTAACCAAATCTGTTGTTGCTACCAAAACGCGAAGATCCATCACGACGGATAATACCTGTAAATAAATATTTCTCATCGTAATCATACGTTACCCTGGTAAACAACGAGTTAATGGTGTGCGCCGTACCATCGCTACCATCGCTGGTTCTATCACCCGCAATTGGTTTATAGTTCATATTGGCTTCGTAAAAGTTTGTCGCAATTACGTTGGCAAAGTTTACATTTATGCCACGATTATTATTATCCAGGTAATAGCCCTGACCTAATATGGCAAAAGCATGGTGTTTACCTATGTTTTTGGTATAACTTAAGGTATTTTCCCAGTTGTAGTTTAACACCGTGTTCATCTCCCTGTAAAACGATGCCTTATCATTCTTGGTTGACGAGGTTAAGTAAAAAAGAGGTGTAAAACGGTCCTCTCCATAAAATGCAACCTTTGTTCCAAGAGATGATCTGAATTTAAATTCCTGCGAAGGCTGAATCTCTGCAAATACGTTTCCAACAATATTATGATCCCAGGTATAATTTCCCAGTCTGGTTTGCATGTATGCCTGTGGGTTACTCATTTCTTGTCCAACCACACTCGACAATCCGTATGGAAAACCAGTGGCCGGATCTCTTAAAACATTTGGCAAGGTATACGGCGAGGCAGCAATAATAGCCGGATTGGTTTCAATTACAGGTGTAATAGGATCTAAATTGATAGCAGAACTTAAAGGTCCGCCAAATTCGCTATTGGTATTACCCAAACTGCTCGATACGGAGTGGCTATACCCCATATTCTCTCCAAAGGTTAACCATTTTACCGGTTTAAAAGTAGTATTTATACGAACGTTTGCCCTGTTCCATTGCGAAATCGGGCTTGCAACTATACCATCTTGGTCTATATAACCAAAGGATGTATAATAATTCGCTTTATCATTTCCGCCGGATACACTAAACTCATGTGTTTGTCTGCGCGCATCATTATTAAAGATTACCGATTGCCAGTCTGTGCCAACCCCAAAAGATGCAGGATTTGCATAAGGTGCAGCTTTCCCAGAATTAACGGCCGATTCATTTCTGATGATGGCATAATCTGTTGCATTCAACAAATCGAGTTTCTTAGCCGGAGCCGAGGTACCATAAAATGCATTGTAATTGATGTTTATCCCGCCTGCTTTTCCTTTTTTGGTTGAAATAATAATTACTCCATTTGCAGCCCGTGCACCATAAATGGCCTGCGATGCGGCATCTTTTAAAACCTCAATCGATTCGATATCAGATTGATTTAAATAACCGATACCACCATTATCAACAATAACCCCATCAACAACCCAAAGCGGATCGTTATTTCCCGACGATGCGAAAGAAGTGTATCCCCTTACTCTAACCGTAGAACTGGTACCCGGTTGCCCGTTTCCACTTGCAATAGTTAAACCAGATGTTCTACCTTGTAGCGACTGCTCAATTCTGTTAATCGGCATCGTTTCTAAATCTTTTGCCTTTACGCTAGAAATAGATCCGGTTACGACACTTTTCTTTTGTGTACCGTAACCTACCACTACAACTTCCGTTAAATCTTTCGAATCCGCTGCAAGCGAAACATTGATACGGCCGCCTACAGGAACGGTTACCGTTTGCGTTGCCATACCAATTAAACTGATAGTTAATTTACCGCCAACAGGTGCCTGAATGCTAAAAACACCATTGGCATCTGTAGATGCAGCTTTGGTAGTTCCATCAAGCTTAACCGTTACGCCAGGTAAAGGGGCACCATTTTGTTCTGTTACTTTTCCTGTAACCGGAATGTCTTGTGCCAATAAGGCCAGCGGAAATGCCATGATACAGTAAATGAAGAATACGAATGTAAATCTTCCTCTCATAGAAATTAGTTTTAAGTTAATATTTGGTTAGTTAATGACCGGGGCTTTTGGTAGCCCGTTTCATAAATCAAATCTATAACCGTGCAGTACAATTGAACAATTTTACGCTACTACACAAACCATACAGCAGCACTCAATTAACCAAAAAAGAAGATTTTTAGGCCTACATAAGCCCTACAATGAAAATGAAATCAAACTGAATACCAGACACTTAAGCTATTTTAACTAAAAACGTTCTTATTTGTAACGAAAACATTGTTTTAAGGTGTTTTTTGGCGGGCAATGTTGATCAGGAACTCATATAAATTAGTCTCTGGCTTAAGCTGGAGCTTCTTTCTTAAGCGATATCGGCCCACTTCGATGGCTTTAATGGTTACATTCATCAACTGCGCCATTTCTTTTGACGAAAGATTCATCGACAAATAAGCACAAAACTTTAAATCGTTCTGACTTAAATCAGGGTAAAGGTCTTTCAGTTTATTGAAAAATTCGGTGTTTACATGATTGAAGTGAACGCTCAGATGGTCCAGTTCCTGGTCTTTCTTTTCCACATCCTTAATTAGCCTGATGAGGTGCCTGAAACTTGGTGAGCTCTCATTTATATCGTGGTTTTTAATTACAGCCGATATCACTTCTTTAATCTTGGCCAATACTTTGCCACGCTGTACCAGGTGCATGGTCATGGTAGAAAGTTCTTTGTTCTTGTAATTTACATCGGCTTCTAACTTTTCGTTTTGCAGCCTAACAATTTCCTTTTCGTTCCGATCCAGTTCCAGCTGATGCAGGTAGCTCATCCGCTCCTGCTCTTTAATGTGTTTTCGCTTCTGCCATCTAATAATCAACCTAATTAACAGCACAATCAAAATCAGGTAAAAAATCCTCATCCATATGGTATTGTACCAGGCTGGCAGCACGACAAAAGTATAGCCTACCGCTTCCGATTCGTTACCTACATCCGTTCTGGCTTTAATATTGAAAGTATATTTCCCAGCAGGTAGATTGGTATAGTCCTTTTCGCTTTTCGTGTTCCATGCCGACCATTCCTTATCGAAACCAACCAACTGATAACTGAATTTAATATTTTTATCATGCTCGAACAACGTTGAGGAATATTCGAAATGCATTGAATTTAAATTATTGGTGTATTCAGGTATCTCGTTCTGATCCTGTTTGGCAGAAATGATGCCCTTGGTTGTAAAATAGCCTCCAAAAACCAAACTATCCTTTTTACCAAGCAATTTAATCTGCCCCAGCACTACAATTGGTTTGGTTATGTTCTCGATGTATTTTTCATAGTTAATATGGTAGGCTCCCTTATTGGCTCCAATAAATATGTTTTTACTATCCAAGGGGTAAATAGATTCGAAGCCGCCTACTACTTTGCCATCTAACTCGGGCAAATAAAAAATACTAAAAGGATTCGATCCTGATGGCCGGCTAAAATCGATTACGCCTACTTTTTTATTGCTTACAAACCAAATGTTCCCGTCGTTATCCTCCTTCATATATTGCACCGAAATACCCTTTATGGCATTGGCCAATAATTTTAGGCGGACAAATTTTTTCTTCGTGTTATCATATTCATAAATGCCATCAACAGTTGCAATTACCACCCTGTTTTTTATATGGTACACATAATTGTACAATTTAGAAGGTAATCCATCGCGGTCAGTATACATGGTGGTATGCAGTACACGTTTATGATCGGGCTGCAATTCTATTTTATATACCCCATGGTAAGGGTGCGATGCCCAGATATGATCGGGGTTATTATTATCCGCTACAAGAAACCGCAGCGGCTCATTTATGCCGTCAATTCTTCCGCCATTATTAAATAGCCCATCCTTATAGGTTAAGCGTTGTAAACCCCAATAAGTGCCTGCAATAACCTCGCTGCTCGGGTAAACCCGATCTAAAGTCTGGTACAACCAGGTGCCTGGTAAATTGTAAAGCGGCTTAGCTACATTGTTCTGCACCAAAAGTGTACCCTCCTCGTGTGCAAGCAACAGCTTACTGTTAATCTCATCAAGCCCCCAAACCTGCCCTTTAGTATTTTTCACCTCCTCAAAATTCGAGGTGGCATAACTTAAATCTTCGGCAGCAGGATTAACTTTGGTCATGTACAAACCGTTCGATGTACCAATATAAACTGATTGGTTAAACTTCCTAAATGCATAACTCGTAATCTGTTTATTACGGTCAGGAAAAATACTTTTAATAGCGCTATTTATGGCCACATAGGCAATCCCATCATCTAAAGCCAACCACATGTTCTTATCGCGGTCTTGCAGTACTCCCCTTACGTTGTTGTTCTGCAAACCTTCCCTGTAATTGTATTTCTGAATCAGTTCTCCACCTTTGTTCATAATATATACCCCTCCAGAGGTGGTGCCTACTACATACAGATTTTGATTGATCTGATTGGCAAAATAAATCCGGTCGTTAAAAAACACATGATCGAGATTGGTTTTGAAGGGTTTAAGCTGATGGTTAATCAATAGAAAAAAACCGCCCTTTAACGTAGAAACCATCAAAGTATCGCCATTATAAGGTAAAATAGCTGTAACAGACGATTTCTTGAAAACCGGATCAGCACAAAAAGGCTTCCACATTTCCTGCTCATAAACCATTAAAACCGATTCTTCCGATTGGGCAAACACTTTATTATTGGCCATGCCCATAAATAGCCAGGCCTTACTGGGTTTATAGTTTTTAATCACCCCATCCTTATAATGCAGAATGGAATTGTTCGACCTGAAAAAAACTTCGTCGTGGATAATCGAGATGTCCCATATATCAGCCAGTTTCCGCAGGTTTTCGGGTAGCAGGCTTAAAAGCGAAGTATATTTTAAAATCCCTTTCTCATTGGGGTAATAGAAACCAAATTCATCCTGTCCACCTACATAAATCCGGTTTTTAGAGTCGATCCCGATGGAGCGTACCGAGGTATAATTAGGTAAGCGAAACAGGTTCCAATAGCGACCGTTAAAAGTAAGCAGCCCCTCATTGTTCCCAAAATAAAGAATCCCGTTTTTATCCTGTTTAACGTCCCAGTTCTGCATCCCTGCGTTGTACTGCTCGTTATTGTAATTTACAATCTGCGGAATGCCCAAAAGATCCTGGGCCGACGCATGATAGCCCATCAGAAGAAAAGTAACGGCAAGCAGAAGTTTGTACATATGGTTAGGGATCATTCGCACGCAATAATAAATATATAATTTTAATTCCGGTTAACATTGCTTACCGCATCCACTAAAACAAATCATTATGAGTATGAAATAGCTAATGTTTATTTTCTTAGGTGTGCCAAGTTGCCTTAGATGGTAAAATGAAAGCTTATGTGTTCTTATATCTCTTATATGGTAAAATGATGGGTAATCTGGTGGCAGCGACACCTTAGGGGGGTATTTGCTTGAGGTGGTGAGAAAATTTAATCTTATTTTTTGGAGCACAAAGCCTGTAGTGCTTAGGGTTGTTTCAGTCCCGCTTTTACTTCAAGTCCTCTCCCGATGAAAAATCAAGATTGCGGGCTTTCCGTTCAATCGGGGCTAGTTTGCTGGGACTGTGCAATGAAATTAAAAGAAGCTGTATTATAAATATAAAATTGTCATCCTGAGCTTGTCGAAGGACCTTTTTTAGATGTCTCATAAGGCGTTTCGACAGGCTCTCCGTAGAAGTCCTTTGGACAACTTGGCAAATTCGAAGCAAACTATAATTATGAGACAGCCTTTTTAGGTTGTAAAAAAAGATGTTGTTTTATTTTAAAGCGCAACATCCTAAAGGTTTCTAACCATATAAGAATTTAAGGACATGTAAGCTCATATGTTCTTACATGTCTTATATGGTAAAAATAATTAGAGAAAAATATCTTGATCAGAATCTCTTAGTTGGTAAAAAATGACTATTTCATTAAATACGGTTCTACCGCTTTTCGCCAGATGGCATAACCAGCAACATTCATGTGCAACATATCTCCAACAAAAAGTTCTGGTCTAAGCTGCCCGTCTTTGGTTAGCATCAATGGATATATATTAACGAATTTCGTGTTGGCCTCTCTAGCTAAAAATTTTGCGATCAATGCATTCGAAGCTACTGCCTTTGCTTTAAATTTATCCCTGCTCGGACTTGGTTTAATAGAGATGTAAACAATAGGCACCGTTGGTAACTTTGCCCTAATGGCCTGCACTAAACGGATGGTGCGGTTTAAAACAGTATCAGGTGTAACCGTTTCGTTTGGTAAATCGTTCTCCCCCACATACAGTACAATCTGCTTAGGCTGGTAAGGAAAAACAACATCATTTAAATAAAAGGTAATATCGTTAATTACAGCACCACCTATTCCGCGGTTTAAAGCATTGTATTTGGCAAAAATCTGTGTACAGTCGTCCCATTTCCTGATGGATGAACTTCCTACAAACAACACCGGATGAACGGGTGGTTTGTACATTTGATCGTATTTTTTAATGGTTTGCACGTCATCCCAAAAATTAGGTTTCTTTTGGGCAAAAGCAGYTACAGTTAAAAAAGAAATCAAAAGGAAGCTTAAAAATGATCTTTTCATGCGAATAAGGATGTTTAAAGGCTCACAATATACCAATATCCTATTTTTTACTATCAATTCAATCAAATTTATTACTGTACGTATGTAAAAGAAATAGATTGAAATTTACTGTGGAGTAGTGCCTGATTCGCCTGCATTGAGTAATGCAGGCAAACAGGTCTTGTTATCATCAACTAACCAAATATAATGATGAACAAATATAGGTCTTTATTTAGAATTATTCTAAATAATTAACACTAATTAACTAAAAGAATAATAAAACACTAATAATCAATGCATTTAATTTTAAAGAAGAACGCTTAACAACCCTGAAATGAAGCTTTTTAATAAAAATCGTTCAAAGGTTCTCCTTGCGGGCATCCGCTATCAAGCTAAGGCTGTTGAAGGTTATTAACGAACAATTTGCTATGATTAGTATAAAGGGGGTTCCCGCTGACGCTGATTTTTAGAATCTATCATCCTGAGGGGTAATTTATGTATAAAAATCAATATGAATGACAGGAGAATTTAAAAAATTAAATCTCCTCAGATTATCGTCATTGCGAGAAGGCTTTTTCAGCCAACGAAGCAATCTTACAACTATCGCTAGTAGCGAGCGCTTTAAGATTCCCGCCTGCGCGGGAATGACGACCACTTTATTGGAGTCTGTCAATGTGGTCTGTCGAAGACCCTCTTTCTGTGAACCATATAAGACATATAAGTTTCATATAAGCTCAACGAGTTAATCTATCTCTAGAAAATTGATGATCTTGAAGTTTCTGCGCTCATCACCTTAATCTGCGGGAACAAAAAAGAGCTCAAAAGTCAACAGCTAGCAGGGCCCTGACTCCCCTCTCCGTAGGAGTCCTTTGGACAGACTGACAAACAATTAAATTTAACCCCTGAAACCAGCACTAAACCTGTTAAATTCTAACGATAAAGCCGCAATATGTGCCAGTTTCTGTTTGGTAGAATGGTCATCATGATCAACATCTATTGCATCAACATGAGGCCTAGCATCACTTTTTAGCACCTCTGCAGTACTCAGGTTACCTACAATCTGATTAACCAACAATGGATCAGCCTGTTCTGGTTTATGGTTAAGCGAAAGGTATATAGAAGTAATAATTGCATTGATCTGGTAAATGGTCGACTGTACCCCATACAAACCATTAAAATCGATATGTTTCCGCATGGGCTCCTGACTGGCCGATTCAATCGCTTCGCTTAATGCAGATAAACTCAGGTTGGCATTTTTTCTGGCCATGCGCGGAATATTCTCGCCCAGGTTTTCCTTCCTTTCTATCGCCACCTGCAAATAGTGCAAACTATCTTTTGTGGCTTTGCTTATTTTCTCTTTCAACTGGCGGCTGTCCCAAATGGGGAAAAGATAGGTAGCAAAAATGGCAATTACACAGCCCAGCACCGTGAAAATAATCCTGTCGTGTACAATATGGTCGAAATGCCCTTGGTAACTGCCCAGCGTTAAAATTACTGCTGGGGTAATAAACAATACACTTACGGTATAATTTAAACGGTTAAAGGCATAAAAACCCAATAAAAAAATCACCGAAAAAGAAAGCAGCACCGCCGGACTCTTCACAAAATAGATGATGATCAATCCGACGGCGACCCCGCCAAGACTTCCTTTTAACCGCTGTAAGTTCCGTTTCCAGGTAATCGAAAATTTAGGTCTTGCCACAATGACCAGGGTGAGAAAAAGCCAGTAACTGTATTTGCTCGGTTCCAACTGCCAAATGAGCAAGAAACCAAACAGAAAACAGATGGCCAAGCGCAACGAAAACCTAAAGATTGGCGATTTTAACGTAACGTGTTCCCTGATCGAAAAGCGATCGCCGGTAACAAACAAGGGATAAGAAATAGATCCGCTCAGTTCTTGTAAATGTTTCTCGGGCGTGCGCTCATTGCCCCTAATCATTTCGATAATGCGCACAATATCGTTCATGTTCGAAACCACTTTTAATACAATTTTACGCTGGGTTTCGTTTAAACGCTCCATTTCCTGCAACAGCATTACGCGTTTCTGGTAATATTCGATATTGGTGGCCACTTCTCCCTTATAAGCCTTGGCCGACCGAACGTGCCTGCCCAACTGTTCAAGCTCTTTCGCCAGCAATCCAATCAAGGTGGCAATCAGTTTTAAACTCGGGCCCGTTGCCAGCGTTTTGCGCACCAAGGCATAATCATAATGTACGGCATTCAATTGCTCATACAAATCGATCAGTAACCTCGCCCTTTCTAATAACAGTTGGCCTTTAACGTTATCGGGGTTCATAGCGTACTTATCGGTAAGCAACAGGTTCCTGATCAGTTCATGTTTCTGGYTAACCTTAATGTGCAGTTTTATGGCTTCCTTTTGTTGCAGATCGAGTGGTTCATCCACATCGTAATTTTTGGCTTTGGCATTCAAGAACATTGCGCTGCTCATCAAACATTCGAAAATGGCATGGTGAAGTGAGCGGTAAGGGCGGATTAAAATCTGGATTAAACTGATGATATAATACCAAACTCCACCAACCAGGATATAACTGCTAAAATACAGACTGCTAAAATACAG
>NZ_JBFTQI010000045.1:0-14600 GCF_056398925.1 Pedobacter sp. 01T416_2 | reverse complement strand
GAATTGTGTACCGATGATTTCATCGGAAAAGCGGATCGACATCATACAACGTTCTAAATCTACATGTTTACGTTCTTTTTCGATGGCCAATAATTTAGCACCTTTTTTCTCGAAAGCAGCAAAATCTGGCTCGATCACTTGCCAATCTCTGCTGTCGACCGAAAAGAAAGGGTTGGTAATGCCATTAAAAATTTCGTCTTTTTCTCCGTCTTCAGTTAAGGTTATCGGGAAAATGCCAAAAGCATTCGATCGTCTTTCGGTTACATTGCCCAATTCATATTTTCTGCAAGCCAATTGGAAGGAATGGCAGATCAAAAAAGCGTACTTTTTTCGTTCATCGTTTTTATGGTTAAAAGCTTCTATCTGATCTAAGAGATTAAAGAAATCATTTTCCCATTGTTCGCCCTTACTTTCAATCGGACTACCTGGGCCACCGCTAGAAATATAAGCATCATAACCGATGCCCGGTATTTCTCCTTTTTGCCTTAAATCAAAAATATCAAAGGTTAAATCGATATTGTTATCGTTTTTAAAACGGGATAAAATTTCCTGAATTCCCCGCATACCCTGATTAGGTGCACCGTTATTCATGTCAATAACGGCCACCTTTAAGCTACTTTTATCCATTATAAAATTACTTTGCGCCTATAAGTGTTTGAGTAGTAATGTAATCTACCACTGCCTCAAAGTTACCTGTTTGTTGGTAAACTGCCAACTGCCGGTCTGCGCCTGTGCCATGCTCCAATATTTTATGCACATAATTAATGTCATCACGGCAACCTAAATCATCCACCACATCATCTACAAAATCCAATAATTCTAAAATAAGATTGCGGCAGTTTACTTCCATTTCTTTCCCGAAATCGATTAAATTTCCATCAATTCCATAACGGGCAGCACGCCATTTATTTTCGTTAATTAGTGCTCTCGAATAGCTGATGAATTCCATGTTCTGCAAACGCAGTTTGTACAGTTTGGCGCATAAGGCTTGAAATAATGCCGTAAAAGCCATCGTTTCATCAATCAGCATCGGGCAATCGCAAATGCGGAACTCAACGGTGTCGAAAAACGGATGAACACGGATATCCCACCAGATTTTCTTCGCATTGTCCATGCAATTGGTTTTGATGAGCAGTTTTACATAATTATCGTAATCCTCGATGCTGTTAAAAATATCGGGAATGCCCGTACGCGGAAATTTGTCGAAAATTTTTGTACGGAAAGATTTGTAACCCGTGTTCCGCGATTCCCAGAATGGAGAATTGGTAGATAAGGCAAAAACATGGGGCAGGAAATACCTCACCTGGTTGGCAATATGAATGGCCAGCTCGCGAGATTGAAAACCTACGTGTACGTGCAGCCCAAAAATGAGGTTAGAACGTGCAGCTTCCTGTAGTTCGTTCACAATCTCGTTATAGCGGGGATGTTCTGTAATTAACTGCTTTTCCCAATGTGAGAAGGGGTGTGTACCAGCGGCCCCAATCCYTAAGCCTTGCTCTCCGGCGAGCTGTGATACGGTATAACGCAGTTGAGAAATTTCTTTACGTGCTTCAGTGGTCGTTTTACAAATGCCCGTTCCAACTTCTACCACAGCCTGGTGCATTTCTGCCTTAACTTGGTCTTTGTGGATTTTTTGTGCGGCTTCTACAATTTTTTGGTCGTGAGAAGTAAGCTCTCTGGTAACGGGATCAATTACCATGTATTCTTCTTCTATGCCCAGCGTAAACTCGTTCATCCTTAGATTGATTAAAATTTAAATCCCAATTATTTTTTTGGTGCAGCTTTTTTAGGTTTTGCTGGTGTTTTTTCTGCTGTTGTCGATTTCTTTGGAGCGGCAACTTTAGCCACATTCGGGGTAACTTTCGCAATTAATGGTTTGCCACTAACCGACGATTTAATGTATTCGCCCCAGGTTAAATTATCCTGTCCGTCTTTTTGCGCTTTAGCCCTTTCAATAGCATAATTTGCAGTAGTTTCTACTACCCAATCAAAATTTTCCTGACCAACGCTTTTAATATCAGCATCAGGAGCAGGGTTACAGAAATCGATCGCAATAGGCACTCCATCGCGCACCGCGAATTCTACCGTATTAAAATCGTATCCTAAATACTTGCATAGTTTTAGGGTGTACTCTTCTACAGTTTTAAGCAGCTTTGCATCTGGCGCTTTGCTCTCAGTGGCATAACGCAAGTGATGCGGATTCCGCGGGTCATATTGCATAATACGGACATATTTGCCGCCAATACAATAACACCTGAAATATTCTTCGAAAATGATTTCTTCCTGCAAAAGCATCACTAATTGTTGTGTGCCACTATGTTTATCAAAAAAATCTTCTTTGTCATGAAGTTTATAAACATCTCTCCAGCCACCACCATCATAAGGTTTCATATAGGCCGGAAAACCAGTGTATTCAAAAATGGCATCCCAATCTAAAGGCATGGTTAAATTAGAGAAAGATTCTCCAGTGGTTCCTGTAGGGTGCTCTCGTGATGGTATTAAGGCCGTTTTGGGTACGGGTACGCCAATCTGTTCGGCCAGCGCATTATTGAAAAATTTCTCGTCGGCACTCCACCAAAATGGGTTGTTAATTACGGCAGTTCCGGTAATGGCGGCATTTTTTAATGATGCGCGATAGAACGGTACATCTTGCGAAATACGATCGATGATTACCGAATAACCTAATGGAGCATTCTGAAATATTTTGTCGATTTTAACTGCTTCGGCGGTTATGCCCTTTTCTGCTTTTTGATTAATTCTTTCGATTACGGCTTCAGGAAAAGAGCGTTCCTGTCCAAATAAAATCCCTATTTTCTTCATTGGTAAATTTTAGTTTAAATGTTTAACTGGTTAATCGGTTAATTGTTTGATAATTATATCCTAAATCGACTCGGGACTTAAGACTGTCGACTTTGGACTAAACTAAAGCTGTGCAATATAATCTGGAAACATTTCTCTCCAGATGGGCCAATCGTGATCTGCATTCTGTCTGATATCAAGCCAGTGGTCGATGCCCTTTTTGTTTAAAATGCCGGATAAACGCTCATTGTCAGGCCTGCACATGTCGCGGTCTGTTGTGCCCAAAACAATTTTCATATAATGCAGTTCGGGGTTACTATTATTCAGCAGATAATCAACCGGATTGTTAAAATAAACATCATCATTATAAAAACCATCCAACTGGCCAGAAATATCGAAAGCCCCGCTCATACTAAACATATGGCTAACCAACCAGGGATGCCTGAAAGCGAAATTAGCAGCATGATAGCCTCCAAAACTACAGCCAGCAGTAATAATTTTGCTGTGCCCGGTTTCTTGCCTTGCCAGAGGGGCTACTTCTTCCAATAAATATTTGTCGTACCAGATGTGGTTTTTAACCCTGTCGGCAGGATGAATACTTTTGTTGTACCAGCTTAACTTGTCAACGCCATCGGGGCAATAGATCTTAATTTTTCCTTCATTGATAAATCCCTCAACAGAATCTATCAGTTTGAAATCCTTGGTTTCAAAATATCGACCCATGCTTGTCGGGAACAGTAGGATAGGGATACCACCGTGACCAAAGATGAGCATGTCGATTTCGCCACTTAAATTCGGGCTGTACCATTTCTTATGTTCTTCTTTAACCATAATAAAAATTGAATGATTTAAGGTATAAATTAAAATCTATAAAAAGAATTGTTTGAGTAGTAAAATGAAGCAAATTAAAGGTGTATTGTAAAAATTGACCCATGGTAATTAATAGTTTACGGAGATTTGTACCTTTGCACCCTAATTCTGAGGCGATAGCCATGTGATAGGGGATTTTTGATTATGATGTATACCACAATTTTATCGGTAAAAGTTAATACCAGCAACTTTAAAATACCCTCAGCTTATTTAAAGCATGAGGTAGAAATAGATATTTATACACCCGAAGGTATTTTAGGCAATGAAAAAATAGAGCTTCTTTTATTAAATGATGGGCAGGATGTGGCCAAAATGGATTTTAGCCGGATTTTGGAAGAAGCCCATCATGGCAAAAGAAACCACAGGTTAATTGTTGTGGCCATTAAAGCATCAGAAGATCGACTAATGGAATATGGTGTAGCGGGTGTGCCCGATTTTAAAGGGCGTGGAGCGAAAGCCGATTTATACAGCGATTTCGTGATCAAAGAGCTTTTGCCTTTTGTTAAAAAGAAAATTGCGATGCCGATAACCGGTAAAGTAGGTTTTGCGGGATTTTCTTTGGGCGGTTTGTCTGCTTTTGATATTGCCTGGAATAATCCTTCCGCTTTTGATGCCATCGGTGTTTTTTCTGGAGCATTTTGGTGGAGAAAAAAAGACCTGACAGAAGGGTATACTGATGCAGATCGAATTATGCATGCAAAGCTAGAAAGTACCTCTACCAGGCCCGATATGAAATTCTGGTTAATGACCGGAACGGAAGATGAGAAGGCTGATCGGAATAAAAATATGATCATCGATTCCATCGATGATACGATTGATGTTGTTAAAATACTCTTGAATAAGGGCTATAAACGGCCTGAAAATGTTTTTTACTACGAAAAAGTTGGTGGCAAACACGATGTTCAAACTTGGGAAAGTGTAATGCCTGCCTTTTTAGACTGGGCATTTGAAGTTTAGCTTATATCTTACCCAGAAGCACATTCATTTTTAAGCTTAATTTTTTTGCGCCAATTTCGTTAAGGTGGTCGGCATCGTAAAAATCCTGCGCATGGAATGAGCTATCCTGTAAAAGGTTAAAATACTTGATTGTAGTGTGTGAGGTATTCAATTTCTTGATGGTAGAAAGTGTAGTATTCAACTGTTTTTTGCTTAAATGTGATACATAAGATTTATAGGCCGGACTGGTAAACAATATAACCTTAATATGTTTGTGCTCTGCAAAGGCAATAATTTCATCCAATAAATGCAGGTTAGTTAAATATTGCAGATTATCTTTCGCAGTATGCCGTGCGGCGGCAGTTGAACCACTTTTGACTAAATCTTTGTGGTTAATAGCCTTGTAGTTCGATCCCCAGCCCAGGTTGCTACAGCTAATATCATTTTCGCCTCTAACATAGTGGTTTAAAAGCCGGCTTAAATTGATGTCGAGTTTATTGCTTAGCATTTCTGTACTGTTGAAAATTTTATGATCGGTATTGATATCGTAATAAATGCGATAATTTTTTGCCCGCCATGCTTCAGGGCTGTTCTCAAGTCGGCCATAAAACGAAAAGTAATCAACAGGAATAACGATATATTTTAAATGGGTCCATTGGTTACTATATTTTTTTAAAATCTCCAGGTCATAATCAAAGGATTGTGAAATGTAACTTGCATTAAAACTCGATTTAATATACTTTGGATTAATACCATAATACACATGTGAGCTGCCCAGAAATAAAATGTTTACTTCTTTAGCATGATGATCGAGATAGCTTTTTTTATACCCGTAATCGTTTGGGATCCTCCTGATCAGAACTTCGAAAAGAACAGCTAAAAGGATAATTGGCAATATAAAAACGGCGATGTATTTAATAAATTTTTTCATAGTCAAAATTGAAAGTAAATAAATTGCTGTTCCGCCCCTGCGAAAAAGAATATCACCAGAACAAGGCCATAATAAATACCCCATCTTACTGGTTTTGGCCACGATAAGGCGAATTTGGCAATAGCATATTGCTCCATCCTGCCATTCCATTCGATTAGTATAAACAAGGCGAGTAATAGAAATAGTTTAATCGGCAGTATTTGAGGAATGCTGAAAAACGATTCGGAACCAATGGTTGATATGATATTGAACGCATGCTGTACAGAATTTGCCCTGAAAAATATCCAGGCGAAAACTGTTAATCCAAATGTTAATATAATTGCTGCTAATTCTTTTAAGCTTGGAAATGTCTTTCCCTGTGCAACGGTATCCAGATTCGAACGGTTGGTGTTGAAAATTATCGAGGGCATAATGTACAGCGCATTTAATAAGCCCCAGATGATGAAAGTCCAGTTGGCGCCATGCCAAAAACCGCTCACAAGGAAGATGATAAACGTGTTCCTCACTTTTGCCCAGGTTCCGCCTTTGCTTCCGCCTAAGGGGATGTAAAGATAATCTCTGAACCAGGTGGATAGCGAGATATGCCATCTACGCCAGAATTCGGCAATATCCCTGGAGAAATAGGGGTATGCAAAGTTTCTTAACAGCTCTATCCCAAATAAACGTGCTGTACCTAAAGCGATATCAGAATAGCCAGAGAAATCGCCATAAATCTGAAAGGCAAAAAGGATGGCGCCGAGCAATAAAGTGCTCCCCGAATATTCTCCAGAATGGTTAAAAATCATGTTGGCATAATTGGCACATTGATCGGCAATGACGATTTTTTTAAACAAGCCCCATAAAATCTGCCGTAAGCCATCAATCGCCCTGCTGTAATCAAAAGATCTTTCTTTTTTGATCTGAGGAAGCAGGTGTGTTGCCCGTTCTATCGGACCGGCAACTAGTAGTGGAAAAAAACTCACAAATAAAGAATAATCGATAAAGCTCTTTTCTGCCGGTATACGGTTCTTATAAATATCGATTACGTATGACAGGCCATGAAAAGTGTAAAATGATATACCAACAGGTAAAATGACTTTTAATGTCCATGGGTTTACCTGAAGGCCAAAATTTGCAATAGCATCAGCGAAAGAATCGGCGAAGAAATTATAGTATTTAAATACGCCTAAAAAACCGAGATTGATGGAAATACTCAGCCAGAACCAAAATTTTTTAGTCCYGTTATTTTTGCTTTCCATCATTTTTAACCCAGTGAAATAATCCAGTAATGTGGAAAAAATGAGTAAGAACATAAACCGCCAATCCCAACAGGCATAAAAGAAATAGCTGGCACCCAGCAATAATATATTTTGAGATCTTAAACGTTCTTTCCCCAGAACCCAATAGAGTATAAAAACTATGGGCAGGAAAGCAGCAAAGCTAAAAGAGTTGAACAGCATAGCGTTAAGGTTAATACTTCGTTTAAGAATAAAATTAACGCTTTGTGCTGTCCGATTAATACGACGGGTAAATTTGTACGCAGAATTGCTTAAAGGTGTAAAATACCTGTATAGTTATTTCACGGTATTTTTATCAAGATATTTTAAAAAAATACCGGTGTCGAAAATGGTCCATAAACAGCTTTTTTGTCCGCAAGATTTTAGTGCTGCATTTGCCCAGGTATTGCAGGTTTTAAAAATGCTGTAACTTCCCTTTGCTTCGTAAAAGGCATCACCAATATCATAATGGATGTTCGATTTAACCTTGATCAAATGTCCCGTTTCGTCCTTTTTGAAACTATTTAAAATATAATCGATCAGTTGTCGATATTGCGCTTTGCTGATGATAATTTTCTTACAGCTCGCATCTTCCCGTATGTTTTTGTAATAGGTGGTGTGCATAGCAGATGTACTCAGTCCGGAGATTGCCCGTAGGCCGTTACTGAGTTTAAGGTCAGAGAATTCTGGCGTTTCGAGGTAGAATTTTTTATCGCCCCAGCCCATAGCCAGGTATTGATAAGTGCTATCGGCTTTAAGCGTATTTTGGTAACTGATTTCTTTTGTCCAGTTCATTTCTGCACTAACAGCCGGAACGATGATATCAGTGTGTACGCCGTTAGTCATTATATATATGGCAATTTCTTTAGTGTTTGAAGGATGAGCATTTACGGTAATGCGTGAGCAACAAAAGGCGATTAGAAAATAAAGCCCAATCAATGCGATAAAAGCAATGCTGCACCTGCCTGCATATTTTAAAAGTCTTTTGTTCATTTCGATGGGTTATTTATTCTTAATACAGGATTTGAGTTTTTGGTAACCCATTAAGCTCCAGATATCGATTTTATTGATGGCGGTATCGAAAAACACGATTTTTTGTGGCTATAACTTATCTCTACCTTCACTATATGATAAAAGGACTGTTTGAAACACATATTTATGTTGAAGATCTAGCCAGATCGATCGATTTTTACAGCAATACTTTGGGCTTAACACAATGCCATTATGAAGAAGAACGTAAAATTGCCTTTTTCTGGATCGGCAAGCCAAAAGAAGCCATGTTGGGAATCTGGGAAAAGCTAAAAAATGAGATTGATATCAGGCATTTTGCCTTTCGTTGTGATGTAAATGATGTACTGGATAAATCGGTTAACTTTCTCGAATCCAAAAACCTAAAGCCCTATAATTTTCTAAACAATGGAAATCACAAACCAATGGTTTTCGCCTGGATGCCCGCTTTGGCTATTTACTTTAATGATCCTGACGGACATGCATTAGAATTTATAGCCATTTTAGAAGGAGGGGCTAAACCAGAACTGGGTGTGATTTCTTATGAGGATTGGTTAAGCATATAAATTTTATCCTGCTAGTTTTGTTAGGGCCTCAGCTGTCGAACCTAAAAAATTGATGTGTTTGCCCTTATTGCTTTCGTAAATAAAATCTTTAATGCTTTTGCTTTGATATGGGCTAAAATCGCCAATAATGGCCAGGCTTACACGATAATTTGAAAACTTTTGAAGGATTTCTCCTGCTATCCCGTTTTTCAGGTCGAAGAAAGCAGGTGTGATGTTCTGTTGGTGTATAATAATTTTATCAAAACCCTGGTAGTATAAGTTTCCCAATAAGTCTAGCCCGTCTTCTGCGTTATTAATAATTATTTCTTCCGAAAGAACTTCGGCAATATTGGTATTGTTTATGGTATGTGATTCAATTTTCATCTGTTGATTTTAATAGGCAGGTAAAGGTAATGATATTCATTTCCTTGCTGCTAATATAAAAATTATGCTTTTAACAGGAGGATCTGGCTTAAACCTGTTCGTCATGTTTTAGAATTTATAGCGATATTAGCTTTTAAAGTCAATTAACCTCCTAGAAGATGCAAGAAATCGACATTGTTGCTTATGCTTTCTCCCAGTTTGCTAAAATGGACGCTGAAGCGTTTGCACCTTCAAAACCTCATTGGAAAATAAAACAATATAAAAAAGGCGATTTCTATAATCAACACAGAACGGTCTGTAAATTTTTAGGATTCATCATTGATGGGGTATTCCGCTCTTATGTTGTTGATGAGAAAAGTGGTGAGGAGAAAAATGTCTTTCTTTATTCAGGCAATCAGTTTGTCGTTACCTTTAAGAGTTTTATCAATCAGCTGCCATGCGATTACCACACGCAGGCTATGACCGATGCCACAGTAGTTTACATTCATATAGATGATTTATTGCAGCTGTATCAGCAATCTCATCAATGGGAAACTTTCGGGCGCCTATTGGCGCAGGAGGCATTTAATATCGCTATGGATAGGGCCGAGAGTTTTGTTTTTAAAACACCCGAACAGCGTTATCTCGATCTGATCAAATACCATCCGCAGATTTTTAATAGTATTCCGCTTTACCATATTTCTTCTTATTTAGGCATTCAGGGGCCATCATTAAGCCGCATAAGAAAAAGACTTACAGGTAAATAACGATTTTAACTTAGGTTAAAATTATTGCTGTTTTTAAGCTGGAGATTTGAGGTATCAAATTAAAACTAAAAACAACATGAAAACTCTAAAATCAAAAACAATCGTACTTGTACATGGCCTATTTGTAAATAACAAAAGCTGGGCAGCCTGGAAAACCTTTTTCGAAGCCAAAGGTTACACCGTTTATACACCTGCAAATCCCTCACACGAAGGTGATCCAACTGCTTTAAGAACGAACATTGATCCAAATTTAACAAAGGTGAATTTTGTAGATGTGGTTAACAACCTGGTAAAATTTATCGATACTTTACCCGAAAAACCAATTTTGATCGGCCACTCGTTGGGTGGCCTGACTGTTCAAAAATTAATGGATTTGGGCAAGGGCGAAGCAGGGGTGATGATTGATGGCGCTCCTCCAATGGGTGTTATTCCATACGAATGGAGCTTTTGGAAATCTAATTTTACAGTTGTTAATCCGTTTAAAGGCAACTCTGTTTTTATGCCAACCAAATCGTGGTTCCATTACACCTTCGGCAATACTTTGTCCAGAGCCGAATCGGATCAAGTATTTGAGGAATTTGTGGTGCCAGAAAGCAGAGCAATTGCCTGGGGAACGTTAAAAAGTTATGCCAAAGTTGATTTTAAAAAAGCCCACCAACCTTTATTGTTTATCGCTGGCGAAAAAGACCATATCATGCCTGCTACTTTGAATAAAAGAAATTTTAAAGCTTATAAAAATACCGAAAGTATAACCGATTTTAAAATGTTTAATGGAAGAGGACATTTCATCGCTGGTGAAAAAAATTGGGAAGAAGTAGCAACTTATATCTACAACTGGATTAAAAATTAAATTCGGGACAGGTTTGCTTAGGATTTTCGATCAGTCCAACGGAAAGGCGAGTGCATAATAAACTTAAAAATATTGCGTCCTCTTTTCCAATTATAAATGAGATAATTACAACATTATCATCATATTAAATAGTGAGAGATATAGTAGAAAATCCATTTCAAAACACTATCTTTGCGCCAAATTTGAGGCGCATTTTATGCAAAAGATTAGAAATATAGCTATTATAGCACACGTTGACCACGGCAAAACTACTTTGGTTGATAAGATTTTACATTCTTGTTCTATTTTTCGTGACAACGAACAAACAGGAGATTTGATATTGGACAACAACGATTTAGAGCGCGAGCGTGGTATCACGATTGTATCTAAAAACGTATCGGTTCAGTACAAAGACGTAAAAATTAACATTATTGACACTCCTGGTCACGCGGATTTCGGCGGTGAGGTAGAACGTGTTCTGAAAATGGCAGATGGTGTACTTTTACTTTGCGATGCTTTTGAAGGTGCAATGCCTCAAACGCGTTTCGTAACGCAAAAAGCTTTAGCCCTTGGTTTAAAACCGATTGTGGTTGTAAACAAAGTGGATAAAGAAAACTGTCGCCCAGAAGAGGTTTATGAGCAGATTTTCGAATTGTTCTTTAACCTTGAAGCAACTGAAGATCAATTGGATTTCCCTGTAATTTACGGTTCATCTAAACAAGGATGGATGAGTACAGATTGGAAAGTACCAACTACCGATATTTTCGCTTTGTTAGATGCGGTTGTGGCAAACATTCCACCTGCACCAATTAACGACGGTACTTTACAGATGCAGATCACTTCGTTAGATTATTCCTCTTTCGTTGGTCGTATCGCAATCGGTCGTGTACACCGTGGTACAATTAAAGAAAACCAACCGGTTACTTTAATCAAACGCGATGGTAAAATCGTTAAATCAAGAGTAAAAGAACTTTATACTTTCGAAGGTTTAGGTAAAATCCGTACTACAGAAGTAAGTTCAGGTGATATTTGTGCAGTTGTAGGTATTGATGGTTTTGATATTGGTGATACAATCGCTGATTTTGAAGCACCAGAACAATTACCGGTTATCAGTATTGATGAGCCAACAATGAACATGTTGTTTACCATTAACAACTCTCCATTTTTTGGTAAAGAAGGTAAATTAGTAACTTCTCAACGTATTAAAGAACGTTTAATCAAAGAAACAGAGAAAAACTTAGCTTTAAAAGTTGTTGAAACAGCTTCTCCTGATGCTTGGTTGGTTTATGGCCGTGGTATTCTCCATTTATCTGTATTAATCGAAACGATGCGTCGTGAAGGTTATGAGATTCAGGTAGGTCAGCCTCAGGTTATCGTTAAAGAAATTGATGGTAAAAAACATGAGCCGATTGAAACTTTAATCGTTGATGTTCCAGGCGAAGTTTCTGGTAAAGTAATCGAATTGGTAACTCAACGTAAAGGCGAGTTGTTAATTATGGAGCCAAAAGGCGATTTACAACACTTAGAATTCGAAATCCCGGCACGTGGTATCATTGGTTTACGTAACAACGTTTTAACTGCTACAGCGGGAGAGGCGATTATGGCTCACCGTTTCAAAGCTTACGAGCCTTGGAAAGGTACAATTCCTGGTCGTTTAAACGGTGTATTGGTTTCAATGGAAAAAGGACAAACTACTGCTTATTCAATCGATAAGTTACAAGATAGAGGTCGTTTCTTCATCGATCCGGGAACTGATGTTTACGAAGGTCAGATTATGGGTGAGCATATCCGTGATAACGATTTAGTAGTAAACGTGGTAAAAGGTAAAGCATTAACCAACATGCGTGCTTCTGGTACTGATGATAATACCCGTATTGCACCGGCAATTAAATTCTCTTTAGAGGAAGCTATGGAATATATCCAGGCTGATGAGTATATCGAGGTTACACCGCAAAGCATGCGTTTACGTAAAATCTTCTTAACAGAACAAGAACGTAAAGTTAAAGGAAAGCAATTCGCTTAACTCCTTAAGAATATAAATATTAAGGCCTCGATGTAAATCGGGGCTTTTTTGCGTTTAAAGGTTTTATTGGGGTTGACAGCTTTAATCATAAATAGATCCTGAATTTGTCAACTCTAAAGTAATGATCTACTCAATATTTATTTAGATATCATAGGTGGTTATAAAAATGATGGGGAAAGCAATTGCGGAACTTTTTTTATTGTTAGTCCTTCTTTCCGCTAAATCCCCGATGAAGAATCGGGGGATATCGCTGCAATAAGGTTTAGGGGCGTTGGGGCGGTGGTATTAGGTTTCTTCAGTTTTACTTATCTTTCCAAAACAATATAATATCCATGCAAAGCTACCTACAATCCTTTAATATTCTTTCGCCGGCAGAAATTGATGTTTTTACAGCAAACGCTACACCAAGAACATTAAAAAAAGGAGAATTCTTTATTACCGAGAATAAAATTTGTAAGGAAGTCGCTTTTATAAAATCGGGGACTTTGCGCTCATTTTATACATCAACCAGCGCAGAAGAATATACCTATTGCCTTACTTTTCCCAATCAGTTTATGACAGCATATTCATCTTTGATTACCGGAAACCCAACTGTAGAAAATATTCAGGCCATGAGTGATGTAGATTTATTGATCATTAAAAAAGAAGTTATAGATATTTTGACCGAATCGAGCATTAATGGGCTGAGATTATTCAAAACAATAGCTGAACAGCAATATATTCATTTAGAGAAACGTGTGTTTATGTATCAAAAAGATGCAGCCAAAGCACGGTATATAGAGCTTTTTAAAAGTCATCCAGATTATATCAAACAAATTCCAGTAAAGTATCTGGCATCTTTTCTGGCCATTACGCCAAGACATTTAAGCAGACTGCGGAAAGAAATCATTTAAGGACATTTGTCTGCTTCTTGAGCGCAAGGACTGTGTTAATTTTGTGTTGTAGATAAAACAACATGAAAAATATTTTAATCATTAATGGTCATCCAAATAAAGATAGCATCAATTTTGCGTTGGCTGAAGCCTATTATAAAGGCGCTAAAGATTCAGGTGCCAATGTTTCATTAATTCATCTCGCTGAATTAGTATTTAATCCCAACCTGGCTTTCGGGTATCGCCAAAGGACGGAATTAGAGCCCGATTTGCTGTCAAGTTTGGAAAAAATCAAAGCTGCTGATCATTTGGTTTGGGTACATCCTGTGTGGTGGGGTGGCATGCCTGCCATAATGAAAGGTTTTATCGATCGACTGTTTCTACCAGGTATTACTTTTCAGTATCGCGAAAATAGCGTTTGGTGGGATAAGCTGTTAAAGGGAAAAACGGCAAGAATCATTACGACACTAGATCAGCCTTCTTGGTATTATTGGTTATCGTTCGGTCGCCCTAGTGTTAACCAGTTAAAGAAAAGTGTACTTCAGTTCTGTGGGGTAGATCCGGTAAAAGTTACTTATGTAGGAATTATCAAAAAATCAACTGAGAAACAGCGTCTAAAATGGCTTTCTGAAGTTTATAAATTAGGTAATCGCTTGCGTTAAGTATTTGTAATTCAGTTAAATTGTTAATCAGGTGCGCAATTTTTTGTCAGTATTTTTTCATAAAACCTTTGGGAATAAAAAACTAACAATTGCATGGCAATTAATTTTGCGTTCAGTTTTAATTTTGTGCTTTTGCAAGCAAACTAATCATCCCACATCATGATTAATAAAGGGTTATCCAAAATGGGTATATTTTTATTAAATATGCTCTCACTGTTACCGCTATTTATTTTATACAGATTGGCGGATGCTTTTTATGTGTTAATATTTTATGTTTTTGGTTACCGCCGGAAAGTGGTTAAAGAAAATCTGGTTAATGCATTCCCCGAGAAAAATACTGCTGAAATCCATGCCATAGAAAAACGTTTTTATAAATTTTTCTCCTCACTTTTTATTGAAGTGATTAAAATGAAAAGCATTTCTGAAAAGGAATTAAATAAAAGGGTAAAATTTAAAAATACCGATCTGGTAGAAGCCTATCTTAAAAATAACGAAAGTGTGCTTTTCTGTTCATCACATTATGGCAATTATGAATGGGTGTGTATGGCTATTGGCTTAAACTTTTCTGGCAAACATTACCCAATTTATAAACCGTTGAGCAGCGAAGCTTTTGATAATTGGTTTTTGACTATGAGAAGCAGGTTTGGCAACCATATGGTGTCTATGCGTCAAACTTTAAGGGCTATTCAATCGAGTAAAAATGAACCGACCATGTTTACTTTTGGAAGCGATCAGGCAC
>NZ_JBFTQI010000044.1:0-14621 GCF_056398925.1 Pedobacter sp. 01T416_2 | reverse complement strand
TGCTTCCTGAGGTTGAAAATTTTACCATTAATGAATTAATCCCAGCTATTTCGCAGGGCGGGATGTTAAGTGCTGATAAAAAGAAAGCCATTGCCACAAAAATGGCGCATTACTCCGGTCTTTCAGAAAAAGTGATATTAGATTACAACCTCAATGTACCAACCGATTTCTTTTGGAAAGAACTGCTGAGAGATAAAGGTTTTACAGTAGGTAGATTAGATTCGCGCTATCGTGGTATCGATAAAATGAGTGCCGGCGAAGGACCCGATTATAATGCAGAGCTAACCTCTTGGCTACATTCCTTTACACCAGCCATTAATATGTACATCCGCAACGAGCTGAATTATAAAACCGATTTAAAGTACAATATGTTCGGTTCCGTTTACCCATGGGATAAAGCAGGTGATCAGACTGGCGATAACCTCCGCCAGGCCATGGCACAGAATCCATATCTGCACTTATTGGTGCAATCAGGTTATTACGATGGTGCCTGCGATTATTTCAATGCGAAATACAGCATGTGGCAGTTAGATGCGGCAGGTAAACTGCAAGACCGTATGAGCTGGGAAGGTTACCGGAGCGGACACATGATGTATTTACGTAAAGATGATCTGAAAACGGCCAATAACCATATCCGTGAATTTATCAAAAAAGCATTACCAAAAGCAGGCGAGGCAGCTAAGTTCTAAAATTGGTCGTCATTTCGACTGAAGTGCAATCCCGAATTTTCGGGAGAGAAATCTTTAAGCGAGTTCAGATAAATCGCTTAAAGATTTCATCGCCAAACTAATTATTTGTCAACTCTTTTAGGTTTATTGGAGCGCAGGTGCAGTGTAATAATTATCGTTCGTCCTGCTTTGCGCTATATCTTTTTTATTGTTCATGTCATGCTGAGGCACGAAGCATCTCACCCCGATGAAACAGATGCTTCGTGCCTCAGCATGACAGCAATTTTAAGGTAGTGCTGTAAAAAAGTATGCCGCTTCAATCAGGGCTAGGTAGGTTAGGGCGGTGGCAAGGAAACCCCTCATAGTTGCAGGAACAGGTGTAATCTAAACCCGACCGGAGTGAGATGCTCCCGATTTTACATCGGGAGCAGAAACGGGGGCGGGACAGAACCAAACCAAAGCACCACTGCAATTGCTTTCCAAATCATGAAGAATAAAAAACTATTTACAATGCTAATTTTCCTTTACGCTGGTTCGATTTATTCCCGCAAAAACGCAAACAAAAAACTGTTCACTGCAAACTAAAAATAATTACTTATTTTTGTGGTTCAATTATGCAGCAAATAAAAACATCATTCGATTTTGAAAAACCTATTGCCGATTTAGTTCAGCAGATAGAAAAGGTTAAGCAAGTTGCCGAAAAAACTAAGGTAGATATGTCTGCCACTTTAGATGAGCTTGATGGTAAATTAGATGAAACTACCAATAACTTATATAAAAATTTAACCGGTTGGAACAAGGTTCAGATGAGCCGTCATCCCGATCGCCCGCAAACACTCGATTACATCAATATGATCTGCGATGATTTTATTGAAATGCACGGCGATAGAACGGTTAAAGATGATAAAGCGATTATTGGCGGTTTTGCTACCATAAATGGCCAAACGGTAATGGTTATTGGTCACCAAAAAGGTAAAAACACCAAAGAGCGCCAGTTCCGTAATTTCGGTATGGCCAACCCTGAAGGTTACCGTAAAGCTTTGCGTTTAATGCGTTTGGCTGAAAAATTTAATAAACCGGTTGTTTCTTTTATCGATACTATGGGGGCTTACCCTGGTTTAGAGGCCGAAGAACGCGGACAAGGTGAGGCCATTGCCAGAAACTTATTGGAAATGTCTATTCTTCGCGTGCCAATTATCTGCATTGTTGTAGGTGAAGGTGCTTCTGGAGGTGCTTTGGGTATTGGTATCGGCGATAAAGTTTATATGTTAGAGCATACCTGGTACTCGGTAATCTCTCCTGAATCCTGCTCATCTATTTTATGGAGAAGCTGGGATTTTAAAGAGAAAGCTGCTGAATGTTTAAAGTTGACTTCTGATGATATGTTTGGCAACAAACTAATCGATGGTATTATTCCAGAACCACTTGGAGGTGCGCATCAGGATCCGGAGTTAATGGGCCGAACTTTAAAAGATTACCTTATTAAAGATTTAGCTGCCTTAGGTAAACTAAAAACCGATAAACTGATCGAACAAAGGATTGAAAAATTCTGTGCGATGGGTGTTGTAAACGAATAATCATTAAAAAAATAAATTTGAATCCTGTTTGGCAACGCTGAACAGGATTTTTTTGTGGATAAATCCCAAACTTTTAAGGGTATCACTAGATATACGTCACCCTGAATTTATTTCAGGGTCTTTGTAGCGTGATAGATGCTGACCACGAAGTACCTATTAGGCCATTAAAACAATACAAAATGCTAATAAAATAAATTCAGCATGACGATTGCACGGATAACCGAGTGGAAAATTAATCATTATTAAGCCAACTTAGGCTATGATTTAAACCTCGCAGGTTTTAAAAACCTGCGAGGTTTGGTCAATAAAAAAGCAGCTACAAATTAATGCAGCTGCTTTGTAAGCTATTTTCAGATCCGTTTACTGTTGTGGCCCCTGTTGTGGGAAAAACATCGATAAACGGCCTTCTAAACTGTTAAATGTTTTCTGCAGCTTATCACTCAGTTTATCCTGACCTGCAGCTTTACTCGTTTTAATCATTCTGTCTAGGTAGTATAATCCCGTTTGAATGTTCTGTGATCCGGTTAAACCTTTTGATTGAGATATGTCAGCCAGGTAGTTTAATTCTTTATTGATATAATCGCCAGATTTGTCTAAAATATCATTAGCTCGGGCGGTTTCTCCTAGTTTATATAGGTTTTCAGCCATGTAAAATTTCACAACAACCGTACGGATGCCGAAGAATTTATCAGGCATTACAGCAAAATATTTATCTACTACTTTTTTGGCATCAGCTATTTTACCTTCTTTAATTAAGCTGTTGGTTAAGCTACTGAAGAGATTGGTGAAAATGAAAGTATCATCTGATGACTGTGGATCTAAATATTTAGCGGTTTTCATATTTCCCCACTTAAATTTAGTCATCACATTATTATACAATACAGGCGTATTTAATTGCTCCGGCCTATCATCAGATGCTGTTGTGTCAGCTTTAAGCGGTAATAAACGCATGGCCAAACCTTCGCTGTATAAATATTTGTCTAAGCCGTTATATTGCTCAGAAGGTACTGTAGAAGCGAAATAAATCGGGCGTTTCCAGTTGTTATGTGCAAGAATATCGAACATGGCCAAAGTTCCTTTAGTAACATAACCTTTATTAAACTTCCAATCCATTGTGGTGGCGATTTTTGAAGCATCAGCTGCAGGTACTGTTCCTGTACTTACTACTTGCTGCGGATCTACTGTAATTTTAAGGTTTTTAGTTGGCAGGAAGTTAGATTTTGATCCATCCTGCATAGGTACTTTGTCGCTTTCATCGTTTGATAGCAACAAATCAACTACGTTTTTAAGCTCAACACTACCTGCAATTTTGTAATCATCGTATGGCATTACATCTCTTTCTCCCTGTACATATTGCTCAGGTTTCATTGAAATTGGTAATGGAGCCGATTCATTTTGTTTTTGCCTTAAACCGTTAATGTACCAATCTGTATCGAATAAACTTAAGTTTACAATACGCACATCAGGACGAACATTTTCTACCTCCTGGATATACCAAAGTGGGTAGGTGTCATTATCGCCATAAGTAAATAAGATGGCATTTGGCGCACAGGATTGTAGGTAATCCAAGGCAATATCATGCGGAACCATTTTTGTAGAGCGGTCATGATCATCCCATCCCTGCTCGGCCATAATTACCGGTGCAGCCAGTAATCCAATTACCGTTGCACCAATGGCACCGGCAGTTGGCGTTAGTTTTTTAAACAACCACTCTTTAATGGCGAGTGCCCCGAGCCCGATCCATATTACAAAGGCATAGAACGATCCTACATAAGCATAATCCCTTTCGCGGGGTTCTAATGGTTTTTGATTTAAGTATAATACAATGGCAATACCGGTAAAGAAGAATAGTAATGCTACAACTCCCGCATCTTTTTGGTTACGTTTAAAATGCCAAAGTGCACCAATAACGCCTAAAATTAATGGTAAAAAGAAGAAACGGTTATACGCTTTATTATCGACGGTTGATGGTGGCAGATTGCTTTGATTGCCTCTCAACATGGCATCGATTGGTTTAATGCCGCTAATCCAGGTACCTTCATGTCCGCTACCCTGACCTTGCTCGTCATTCTGGCGGCCAGCAAAATTCCACATGAAATAACGCATGTACATGTAGCCAATCTGATAGCTGAACAAGAAACCAACGTTATCCACCAGATTAGGATTTTTAGAATCATCTAAGCGCATCCACTCTTTATAAAAAGCAGCATGTTTAGGATCATCGCTATACATACGTGGCAGTAAAGTGTTGTTGTTATACTCGTAATCGGTTTTTTTACCCGCTACCTCATATTTGTCTTTTCCTTTTCTCCAGATGGTTTTTCCTTCAGTTACACCTACTCTTTCAGAGTTATAGTTAGGACCGTAACCCAATGGCCTGTCGCCATATTGCTCACGGTTTAAGTAGCTTAAGAAAGAGAAAGCATCTTTCGGTGCACTGTTATTTAAGTTCGGATCTGCCTTTGCCCTGATGATAATCATCGAGAATGATGCATAACCGAAAATGATTAATACAGTAGAGATTAAACCTAGGTTTAATAATTTCTTTTGGTGCTGGATAGAATAACGGATTCCCCAAACCAGGGCGCCGATTAATAAAATAGCGAAGAATAAAACGCCTGTTCCAAAACCCAGACCTAATGTGTTAACAAAGAATAAATCGAAATAAGCACCAAACGAAACCAGGTATTGGATAATACCATATTGGATTACCGCTAAGATTAGAATACCAACAATAAGGGTTTTAATAATTCCCGATGTTGTTGCTTTATCTGTTCTTTTGAAATAATAAATAAAAGCAAGTGCTGGGATGGTTAGTAGGTTTAACAAGTGGATACCAATTGATAAACCCATAATATAGGCAATAAACAATAACCAACGATCGGCACGTGGCTCATCGGCATGTGCTTCCCATTTAAGGATAGCCCAGAATACAATCGCTGTAAATAACGATGATTGTGCGTAAACTTCTGATTCTACTGCCGAAAACCAAAAACTATCAGAGAAAGTATAAGCCAAAGCACCAACGGCACCTGCACCCATAATGCTGATCAATTTACCGGTTGTTAACTCTTCGCCGGCTTTTAACACCGTTTTTTTAGCCAATGCAGTGATGGTCCAAAATAAGAATAAGATAGTTGCCCCGCTCGATACAGCCGAACCAACATTCATCCAGTAAGCGATTTTGGTCAAATCTCCAGCTGCAAAAATAGAGAAGAAACGTTGGAGCATTAAGAACAAAGGCGCACCAGGCTGGTGAACAACCTGCATTCTAAATGCCGATGCGATAAATTCACCGCAATCCCAAAAACTGGCAGAAGGCTCTAAGGTTAAAACGTAAGTTAGTGTAGCAATTAAAAAGCAGATCCAGCCTACTATATTATTAACTTTTGAATAATTCATTGGTTTGTTTAATGATATTAAAAATTGTTTTCACATAAAAATGCTGCCGAAATTAACTATTCTAGTCGATAAAACAGGTAAATTTTTAGATTGATTTAACAATTTTTAACGGCTTAAGGCCTTTAACATAAAGGATTTTAATTTATTTGAGAAGCAAAAACCCATAAGCAGAAAGGTGAAATCTGCCTATGGGTTAAAATTTAGAATGTTTTTAGCTTAACCCGCTGCAAATGGGGTAAACCTTACAATCAGATCATTGTATTTTTTTTCAAGGCTTTTGCTTAGCTCAGCTTGTTTAAAAACCTCGGTTAATTTTACCATTTGTCCTAAATAGCCAAGGTAGAAACGTACATCCTGCTCAGATGATAGCTGGTTTTTGCTTTCTGAAACATCAGCAAGATGGATTAATTCCCTGCCCACGTAATCGGCAGTTTTTTTGATCATTGCATTTGCACGGTTTAAATCATTTAAACGATAAAGGTTTTCGGTGAAATAATAAGTGCTCATTACCTGGCGCATACTGTAAAATTTAGCAGGAATTACCTCAAAATATTTATTAGCCAATTTTTTGCTTTCGGTAATTTTACCTTCGTTTATCAGGCCGGTTAATAAACCGTTAAATATATTCGAGAACATGGTTACATCATCAGCAGATTGCCTGTCTAAATGGTTGGCGTATTTAATGTTGCCAAAACCATAAACATTCATCATATTGTTGTACATCGGTTTCAGGTTTACACGGTCAAAATCTTGTGTAATTGCCGTATCTGGTTTCAAAGGCAATAATCTTTTATTTAATCCTTCCACATAAAGGTATTTGTTTAGCCCAACGTATTGCTCATCTGGCATTGCCCCAGTAAAATAAATCGGTCGCTCCCAATTATTGTGTACCAAAATATCAAACAAGGCCAATGTCCCTTTCGTAACATAATTTTGGTTAAAAGCCCACTCCATACTGCTTGCAATTTTGCCTGCATCTTCTTTGGGCACGGTTCCGGTATCCAAAACCTGCTGTGGACTTACCGCCAGTTTAAGGTTTTTGGTTGGTAACACATTGTATTTAGAACCATCGTTCATGGTTACTTTATCTTCGTCATGATCAGATAGAAGCACGTCTAAAATTTCCTGTAACTCAATATGCTGGGCGATTTTATAATCCTGATAGTACATAATATCGCGTGTACCAGCAACATATTGATTGCGCTTAATCGTTAAAGGAAGCGGCGCTGATTGATTTTGCTTTCTTTTCATTCCGTCTATGTACCAATCGGCAGTGAATAAACTTAGATTTACCACACGCACATCCGGACGGATGTTTTCTACTTCCTGCGCATACCAAACCGGATAGGTATCATTGTCGCCATAAGTGAACAAAATTGCATTGGGCGCGCACGATTTTAGGTAATTGACAGACATATCTCTGGCTACATGGCTATCAGAACGGTCGTGATCGTCCCATCCCTGATTGGCCATAATAATCGGCGCACCGAACAAGGCAATAATCGAAGCAAAAATACTGGCCCGCACAGGCGTTAGTTTTTTGAAGATAAAGTCTTTTAATCCAAATACACCTAAACCGATCCAGATGGCAAAGGCATAAAACGAACCAACATAGGCATAATCCCTTTCACGTGGCTCAATCGGAACTGAGTTGAGATAAACTACAATGGCAATACCAGTAAAAACAAATAGTAAACCAATAATACCTGCATCCTTCTGGTTACGTTTAAAGTGCCAAACCGCGCCGATCAAACCGATAATCAGCGGCAAAAAGAAAAACCTGTTGTACGCTTTGTTTTCTACAATCGATGGCGGAAGGTTTTTCTGATCACCAAGCCTGATCGCATCCAAAGGTTTAATGCCACTGAGCCAATTGCCATCTTTCCCGCCAAATTGCCCATCTTCATTGTCTTGCCTGCCCACAAAATTCCACATGAAATAACGCATGTACATTTGTCCCGTTTGAAAAGATAACATATATTTTAAGTTGTCCATCAAGGTAGGTTTGTACTCATCATCAAAACCCATGTAACTTTTGTAAAACCTAATGTGTTCGGGTTTATCACTGTACATGCGTGGAGCTAAAGTTTTATCTCCAAAAACATAGTCGGATTTTGTTCCTGCTGATTCATATTTTGTTTCTCCTTTTCTGTAAAGTTTTCCGCTTTCTTTAATGTCGATCTTTTCAGAATTATAATTTTCGCCATATAATAAAGGCCTGTCTCCGTATTGCGAACGGTTTACATAACTCAGAAAATTAAAAGCATTCTCTGGATCGGTATTGTTTAAATTTGGTTTGGCCTGTGCCCTGATAATGAGTAGGGCAAAAGAGCTGTATCCAAATAGCAATAAAACAGTGAACAACATGGCCAGGTTTAAAACCCTTTTATTTTTGAGGATGGAATAGCGGATGCCGTAAACCAGACTTCCAATTACTAAAATGGCAAAAAATAATACACCCGATCCAAAACCCAGGCCCATTGTATTCACAAAAAAGTAATCGAAATTTGCCGCAAAAGATACCACGTACTGAATAATGCCGAACTGTACCACTGCCAATACAGCGATTGAAATAAGAAATACTTTTAACACACTTTGCCAGTTAGGAGAAGGATTCTTTTTAAAATAATAAACAAATATCAATGCAGGGATGGTTAGCAGATTTAGAATATGTACACCGATAGAAATGCCCATGATGTATGCCACAAAAAGCAACCACCGGTCTGATTTAGGTTCATCAGCCTGCGATTCCCATTTTAATATGCCCCAAAATACAATGGCGCTACAAAGCGACGACATGGCGTAAACCTCTGCTTCCACTGCCGAAAACCAAAAACTATCAGAAAAGGCATAAGCCAAGGCCCCAACAAAACCTGCACCCATAATGCCGATGATTTTTTGGTTGGTGATTTCTTCGCTTTTTTTAATGACCGTTTTCTTGGCCAGTGCGGTAATGGTCCAAAACAAAAAGAGGATGGTGCCTGCGCTGGCAAGTGCCGAAGATATATTAACAAAATAGGCAACTTTAGTTTTATCGCCAAAAGCGAGTGCCGAAAACAACCTCTGGATCATGGAGACTATTGGAGCACCGGGCTGGTGAACTACCTCCATTCGGAAAGCCGAAGAAATAAATTCGCCACAATCCCAGAAACTTACAGATTGATCTAAAGTTAAGATGTAGGTGAGCGCGGCAACGATAAAACAGAGCCAGCCTCCAATGGTGTTGATCCTTGAGTAATTCATAGTTTAATTTTAGTCTTTGATAATAAATGATTTAAGTGGTTCGTAGTAAAAAAAGTCGCATAAAAAAAGAAAATGTTGCACGCTATATGATGATTTTTTTATCTTTGCATCGCAAACAGGAACAGCAGGAAAGAAATTAAAAATATTTTAAAATCACTCTTGCATATTTAAAATAAGGTTCCTACATTTGCATTCCCTTTCGAGGAGAATATCCTTGATAAGTTTTTGTCCGATAGTATAAGGGTAGTACAACGGTTTTTGGTACCGTTTGTCTTGGTTCGAATCCAGGTCGGACAACTAAAATTTAATGTCGGATCATGTTTTAAATAGACATGATCCGATTTTTTTTAACCGTAAACTACACGAACCCATGCCATTGCAGTTTAACCCGGTAAAGCTTTTTTCCGGAACAGGTTCTAAGGGATTATCACTTAAGATTGCCGAACATTACGGCAAGCCACTTGGTAGCGTAACCATTCACAAATTCAGTGATGGAGAGTTTCAGCCTTCCTTTGATGAGTCAATCCGTGGTAGCGATGTTTTTCTAATCCAATCTACTTATCAGCCCAGCGATAATTTAATGGAGCTTTTGCTAATGGTTGATGCTGCGAAAAGAGCATCGGCACATTATATTACGGCAGTTGTTCCTTATTATGGTTTGGCCCGCCAGGATAGAAAAGATAAACCACGTGTAGCAATCGGTGCTAAATTGGTAGCTAACTTATTAAAATCAGCAGGTATACACCGCATTATGACGATGGATTTACATGCTGCACAGATACAGGGTTTCTTCGATATCCCGGTTGATCACTTAGATGGATCGGTAATCTTTGTGCCTTATATCAAAAGCTTGGGCTTAAAAAACTTAACTATTGCATCGCCAGATATGGGCGGTTCGTACAGGGCACGTACTTTTGCCAAGTTTTTTAACGCTGAGGTAATTATTTGCGATAAACGCCGTAAACGTGCCAACGAAATCGAATCGATGTCGATTATTGGTGATGTAACCGGACAGGATGTGGTATTGATCGATGATATTTGCGATACTGCCGGAACCTTATCAAAAGCTGCGGCTTTGATTATGGAAAACGGTGCCGCAAGTGTTAGAGCGGTTTGTACACACGCTGTATTATCAGGCAAAGCAATAGAAACGGTAGAAAATTCGGTATTAACCGAGTTAATCGTTACGGACACTATCCCGTTGAAACAGGAAAGTCCGAAAATTAGGGTGCTAAGCACAGCCAGTTTATTTGCAAGGGCAATTGCCAATGTAAACGAGCACGGTTCAATTAGTGATCTGTTTAGAGTATAACGTTGAGCGTTATTGCGATGAGCGCTTAAAACGCCAGCCGCCGAACGCCAAGCAATAAAAAGAGTTTAAATAAGGTGGAAGGTAGCGGGTTGAAGGCTTAAGGTCTTGAAACTCGATACTTAATACTGACTACTAATAAATATAAAATAAAAATAAAATGAAAACAATCGCAATTAGCGGTTCTCCAAGAGAGAACGTAGGGAAACGCGATGCCAAGGAACTTCGTTACGAAGGTAAAGTTCCGGCGGTATTGTATGGTGGAAAAGAGCAACAACACTTTGCTGTAGTTATTGCTGACTTAAGAGATGTTATTTATACCCCGGATGTAAACTTTGTGGAGATTGATGTTAACGGTACTAAAACTAAAGCTATCGTAAAAGACACTCAATTTCATCCACTTACCGACGTATTAATGCACATCGATTTTCTTCAGTTGTTTGACGAGAAAGAAATCGTTATGGAGATCCCGGTTAAATTAACAGGAACTTCTCCAGGTGTTAAAATGGGGGGTAAATTAATCCAGAAATTACGTAAACTACGTGTTAAAGCATTACCAGCTGATATGCCACAAAACGTAGAAGTAAGCTTAGAGAAATTAGAGGTAGGTAGTTTATTCCGTGTTCGCGATCTTAAAGGTCAAAAATATGTGATCACTAACACTCCTGAAGATACTATCGTTTCTGTTGCAATGTCTAGAGCATTAAAACAAGCAGAAACTGAAGCTGCTAAAGGTAAAAAATAATCAGGATTCTTAGGATTTCTTGATTTCAAGATGAAGCGTTCCGAATTAATTCGGAACGCTTTTTTTATTTATATTAAGGTTAATCCGCTAATCGCCCAACGCTAACAGCTCCGCTATCCATTAAGAAGCTGTTTGAAAATAAATGAATAAATTCGCGGCATGGACTTCCGACTTTTCGCTTTAGTCTTTGGTCTTTTCGCTTTAAGCTTCTACCTTTGCCCCCATGAAATATCTTATAGTTGGCTTAGGGAATATCGGACCAGATTATGCACATACCAGACATAACATTGGTTTTGATATCGCCGATGAACTGGTTAAAAATTTAGACGGAAGTTTCGAGAATATCCGCTTGGCTTATTATTCGGAAGTAAGCTTTAAAGGACGTAAACTCCATGTAATTAAACCAACTACTTTTATGAACTTAAGTGGTAAAGCCGTAAACTATTGGATGAAGGAGTTAAAAATAGCACCAGAAAATGTTTTGGTGATTGTTGACGACCTTGCATTGCCTCTCGGTAAGCTGAGGCTAAAGCTACAGGGCTCTAGCGCTGGTCACAATGGTTTAAAAAGCATCGAAGAGGTTTGTGGCGGACAAAATTATGCACGCTTGCGCTTCGGTATCGGTAGCGATTATCCGAAAGGTAGACAGGTTGATTTTGTTTTGGGTTTGTTTGATAAGAATGAGCAATTAGAGCTCCCTGCATTGATTGATAAAAGCGTAGAGCTGATTAAAAGCTATGTAACCGTTGGGCCCGCCCACACCATGACGGCTTTTAATAAGTAAGAGGTTCATTAGTCATTCGTTAATTGGCCATTGGTTTACTAGCATTTCGTTCATTCTTCATGTACGCCGTCATTTCGACCGTAGCGGAGAAATCTTACTGATAGTCCTGTTTTTGCTAAAATGTTGTCATCCTGAGCGCAGCGAAGGATCTTTTATAATTTAAATTCAAGGTAATATAGTCCAAAAAGATCATTTGAAGAACAATTACAGTAGTTCTTTTTAATGTTCGTCCTGCTTTTCATTACAAGTCCTCGCTGTGCTGTGGGCTTTGCATTTCAATCAGGTCTAAAAGGCAACATTTGTACTGCTATTGAGGGTAGAATAACACAGTTTTGTATAGATTTTATTTCCATGGTATGAAACAGTTCAATAAAGGCAATTTCCTTTTTCTGCATCATGCAACCCCAAATAGTATTGCTGGCTGCGCCACCTAAACCCGATCGAAGTGGTCCCGACTTTACGTCGGGAGGAACGGAGAGCGGGACTACACTAACCAAAAGCACCTGCACTTGATTTCCAGAAAAAAAATAATGATTAGTGGGGGAGGATGCCTATTGTTTGGTGAGAATGGTGTCTCGGAGTGTCGTCATTTCGAGCGGAGTGCAACGCAGCCGAGAACCCGAAGGCTCAGCGAAGCTAAATCTATTCTTCTAGTTCATAGATCTCTCCATTCCGCGATGCTTCAGTCGAAAGACGACTTTTTCTATGAGAGATAATGCTAATGGGTAGCATAGTCGAAGGGCCAGCTATCGCAATTAAGAAAAGTTTTTAAACAAAAAAAAAGACCATCTTTCGATGATCTTTTCATAAATATGTTTTAGTTAATGATTATTTAACTTTTTCTTGAGCTCTTGCAATGTAAGCATCAATTAATTGCGCTTCTGCACTCTCAGGGTATTGTGTTTTTACTTTAGTATAAGCTTCAACAGCACCTTTAAAATCATTTTGGCTTTCGTTAACCAGTCCTAATTTCTTTAAAAACATTGGTGAAGTAAATTTACTTGCTTTATCTGCTGCTTTTTTATAGTAAGTAGCCGCTTGTTTAAAGTCTTTCAATTCGCTGTAAGCATCACCTAATAAGCCTAAAGCCAATGGGTCTGCAACTGGGCTACCGGTAGCGCTATATTTGCTTAATGCCTCTATAGCTTGTTTGTATTCGCCTTTACGCAAGTAAATACCACCCAAGTAAAGGTTAGCTAAGTTTGCCGATTTTGTGTTATCATATTCTTTAGCAATCTGCTCTAAGCCCGGGTAACCACCTTCGCCTTTAACAGCTCTGTTTGATAATGAATCTACGCCAACAAATTGTTCTGCTTTGTACATTTTGCTAGCGGCTTCTTCAGCACGACCTTTTAAATACACGCCTTGATACCAAAGATATATTAAAACTAATAAAACTACAGCACCTGCAATAAACAGTAAGCTCTTATTATTCTCTTGTAAAAATGAACCTTTTTTAGTTGGTTGAATTGTCTGGTTATCTGTTGTAGACATGTTTGTTTAAAAAATTTAAGATTGCAAAAATACATTTTTCAATCAAAGTATCAATCTTTATTTTGAAGTATTTGATTAAACATTAGTTATTTAGGCGTGTAGATTATAAAATCGTCATGATAATTAGCGTAACAAGCTAATCAGTGTGTTAAACCAGGTTTGGTTGTCGCTAAAAATACCAGTGTGGTTAATCACCAGGTACACCGTTTGGCTTTCGGAGCGGCTCACCGTAGATCTAATTCTAATGGGTTGCCAGAATGCGCCGAAGTTTTTTGCCGATGAAGCTGGAAATAAATCGTCGAAGCCCATGTAAACTTCTTCTATATGAGATAATGGGAGTTCCAATTGTTCATCTCCGGTGATGAAAAGGCCATTCGAGGCCAATAGAATATTGCCTTCGTGATTGTGAATTGGCTTTAAAAACGAAAATAAGCCTGCGATTTTTTTAATCCAGCTTGAACTTTCTTCATTGGTTAGTTCATGATCGTAAGACCATAGAACATTCCCTTCTAACATTTTTTGTGCAACCATCTAATTTTCCTTGCTATGAAAGTACAATTTTTTTAAGTGTTATTAACGTTTATTTTAAACAATGGGTGTTAAGAGGCTAAAAAACGGTAAATTTGTGACATATTTATGTGGTTAAAAAATATTACCCTTCTAAATTTCAAGAACTATACCGATGCAGATCTCCATTTCTCGGAAACGGTAAACGTTTTTACGGGTAATAACGGTTCTGGCAAGACGAACATGCTTGATGCTATTCACTATCTTTGTCTATGTAAAAGTTACTTTAATCCCATCGATAGCCAGCAGATCAAAACCAATGAAGAGGTGTTTATGATCCAGGGCGATTTTGATCGTAACGAAAAGAACGAAAAAATTTCCTGCGGGGTAAAACGCAACCAAAAAAAACAGTTTAAACGCAATAAAAAAGAATACGATAAATTGGCTGATCATGTTGGCCTTTTTCCGGTGGTGATGGTTTCGCCTTATGATGTAAACCTGATTATGGAAGGCAGTGAGGAGCGTAGAAAGTTTATAGACAATGTTATTTCGCAAACAGACGCACATTATCTGGATCAGCTGATTACCTATAACCGCATTCTGTTAAACCGGAATGCTTTGCTAAAACAAATTGCGATTACCAGAAAGTACGATCCTACGCTGCTCGAAATTTTGGATGAGCAATTGATTATAGCCGGCAATAAGATATTCACTATTCGTAAGGCATTTATGGATGAGTTTATTCCATTGTTTAACCAATATTATACCTACCTTACCGAAAACAGGGAAATTGTAGCGCTGAATTATCAATCGCAATTGAATGAGGCTACTTTCGAAGAGCTGTTAAAGAAATCGGTAGAGAAAGACCGTGTACTGGAGCGTACCACAACTG
>NZ_JBFTQI010000043.1:0-14652 GCF_056398925.1 Pedobacter sp. 01T416_2 | reverse complement strand
GTGTAATAGTACTCTTTTGCCATATCATACAAAGTCATGTCTTCACCGAAACCTAACCAGTAAGTTCCAGCTGTTAAAACGTTTTTTAATTTTCCTTTTTTAAACACCAATCCAACATAATTGGTGTTAATTGTTACTCTTTTCATGTTTTTTTGATGTTAAGATTTATAATTATTTAATTTTTGTTTTACAAAGCATTGCAAAAGCACATTCATTTTTTTCTTGCGGAAGCAAATTGAATCTTGATGTTTTTAAGAATGAAATCAAGCTTTGGCAAGTAGTTAAATCCGAGGATTTAAATAAATTTTTCGGCGAAATTTGATTTTTAAATCAGCTCTTTCATCGTTTTTACTTTCAAAGCAAAAGGCAAATTGCGTTTCAGATTTATTAAAAATCTTAAAGCCGAATGCGGTTTTACAATGCTGTTCTTTTGAGCGATTTTAAAAGTTGCTCTTCTTTTTGTTTTGGAGTTTGAGTCCTAAACGCTTACCAATTAGCTATTCCAAGTGATGGTTGGAAGCAGGATTCGAACCTGCATGGTTTGGTTGTTATTCTACCCCTGAATTATTCCGAATAATATCGGAAGTGGGATTCGAACCCACGACACACAACGTGTTTAGACAATCTATCATAATTCTTATCAGCATATTCTACGCAATTGCCCGAATACTTTGGGGCTATTCCGAAACCCGCAACATTGGATAAGTTTTATTTAGTATTGCCATCCCTTTCGGGATTTCTTTATATTAACCTGATTGTGATAACCTTTACTAATGTAACCCTGTCCGGCGTATCCCGAACAGGGGCTTCATGTTGGTGAATGCTGATCCAGTTAAAACCGGAGCAGCATAAACGAGAGCGCGTATCATTTAGAACAGTAAACTGTTTCTATCAATCAGATTGTTGTTATTAATATTTATCAAAGAACTTTATCGACTGGCGACATTACAAAGATGCCACCACCACTACGCGGCAGATTTGCGCAGTAAAATTTATTTTGGTATAAAATATATAATTGGTTGATAATTAGATGGATAAATTTAATTTTTACATTGTATTTTTTCTTTTATCCTCCCATTACGCAATTGTATTGCGTAGATTATAAATGCTTTGCTATATTTAGTTAAGCTTTTCAATCAGATTTTTTAGCTTCAAACTCAAATTGATTAAAAATGGCAGTAAATAAATTGGCACTCATCCGGTATAAAACCATCGACGATTGTTTGAAGAACCGTTACCGTAAATGGACACTAGAAGATCTTATCGAAAAGGTATCGGCAACGTTATACGAGCTCGAAGGAATTACCACCGGGGTAAGCAAGCGGACCATTCAGGCAGATATCCAGCTCATGCGGAGTGATAAGCTTGGCTATAATGCACCGATTGTGGTGAAAGATAAACGCTTTTATGCCTACGAAGAAGCTGGTTTTAGCATTACCAAAGCACCAATCAATAACGCTGATGTAGATAAAATGAAAGAAATTGTAGGTGTACTGAAACAGTTTAATGCCTTTAATTATTTCGACGAAATGAGCGATATGATCGCCCGTTTAGAAAATAACCTCTACAAATCGACGAAACAGAGTGGCAATAATATTCAATTGGAAAGTAATAAGCTCGTTAAGGGTTTGGAATGTATTCCACCATTATATCAGGCTGTTTTAAACAAACGTTCACTATTAATCGAATATAAGTCTTTCAAGGCGCAACAATCGCAACAAGGAATTTATTATCCGTATCTGTTAAAAGAATACAGAAACAGATGGTTTTTGATCTGTAAAGCGAAAAAACGGCCAGGGATCTTAAATTTGGCATTGGATAGGATAGTAGAATTTCAGGAATTGCCTAACGAAGAATTTGTAAGTTATCAAGGAGTAGATTTCGATCGGTATTATGAAGATCTGATCGGTGTAACGAAAAGCGAAAGGGACCGTGCGCAGAAAGTGATCCTCGAATTTACAAATGACCATGCGCCCTATGTCGTAACGAAACCAATGCATCAATCGCAGGTAGTATTAAGTAAGAGCGAGAAAACAACAACTTTTAGGATCGATGTGGTACTAAACTATGAACTGGAACGCGAAATTTTAGGCTTTGGAGAGTGTGTTAAAGTGCTTTCGCCACGATTGTTGATTTCAAAAATCAAAAGAAGATTGGCGCAAACTTATGAGCAATACGAAAGCATTGATGAAGGAAAAGTTTTTATAAAGTCCTGAAGAAACTAGTTAAACGTTTTAGTAATTGGATTCTTATGTGTAATTTGAATTTAATTATGTTCAAGACCAAATATATTCTAGCTTTTCTAATGTGCTGTTCGATAAGTATTTTCGCTCAACGGCATACGCCTCAATGGAGGCCAAATTATCATTTCACTGCACCATCAAATTGGTTAAACGATCCAAACGGGTTAATTTATCTGAATGGGGAATTTCATCTTTATTATCAGTACAATCCGTTCGAAAATAAATGGGGGCATATGAGCTGGGGCCATGCCACCAGTAAAGATCTGGTAAACTGGAAGCACCTTCCGGTTGCTATTCCGGAAAAAATTACAAATGACACCACCACCATGATTTTTTCAGGTTCGGCTGTGCTAGATAAACATAATGTAAGTGGATTGGGGAAAGGACAGGCACCCGTTGTTGCTTTTTATACAGCAGATCTACCTAAGCAACGGAATGAATCTCAATATATGGCCTATAGCAATGATGGAGGGTTAACCTTTACCAATTATGCCAAAAATCCCATTATTGATTTAAATAAAAAAGATTTCAGAGATCCTAATGTATGGTGGCACGAGGCCTCTCAACAATGGATTATGACTGTTGCAATGGTTGATGAGCATCAGGCAAGGTTTTATGGCTCAAAAAACTTGAAAGATTGGACCATGCTGAGTGATTTCGGTAAACAGGGTAATCAGGCGAGTGGTTGGGAATGCCCGTTTATTATTCCCCTGGCCGTTGACGGAAATAAGAACATTACAAAGTGGGTTTTGGCAATATCATTATTTGGACCAAAGGGGCCAACAATGCAGTATTTTGTAGGTGATTTTGATGGCAAGACTTTTAAGAACGACAATGATGGAAAATTAACCTTATTGGTTGATGAAGGCGATTCTTTTTATGCCGCCATTCCATGGAACGATGCGCCAAAAAAACAGCGGATTTTATTGGGATGGTTACAACCTGGCGGTAAAGAAACATTCCCATGGAAAGGACAGATGTCTATCCCAAGAGATTTATCTTTAAAAACTACACCCGAAGGAATTAGGCTGTTTCAGCAACCGGCCAGCCTGATTGCCGATAATATTAAAAAACACTCAAGTGGTAAGGTTATAACGAGGCAAAATGTTGTTATCGATCAGGATATCGACTTAGCTGCCAGCCAAAATTCGTATTGGATTGATGCCGAATTTTCTGTTAAGGATGCAAAAAACTTAGGTTTTAAGCTTGCACAACTAAAGGATGAGAAAGAAAATGTTGTTAAGGAAGTTGAAGTGGGCTATGATGCTGTTAAAAAACAACTTTATGTAGATTGCTCACGTTCAGAGAAAGGTGTTAAAAATGATAAGAACATCATTCAAACCATAACCGTGAGTCCGTTAAACGGTAGAATAAAACTCCAGATTTTGCTCGATAAATCTTCATTAGAAGTTTTCGTGAATGGTGGCGAAAAAGTAATTACCACGATGATTTTTCCTGATGAAAAAGCCACAGGTTTAGCCGCCTTTTCCACAGGAGGTAAAGCGGTTTTAAATAGCCTTAAAGTTTGGGATATGAGTAAACGAAAATGATTGAATTTGAGTGATTGAATTAATGAATTTATTAGTGCTGTTGCCAATATTCCCTCATTCAATCACTCAATTATTCAAAAGTTAATTTTTAAATTCGCTGGTTTTATGGAATTCGATATCTGGATAATCCTGTTTGGTTAAATTAATCATGTATTCACTATCGGCCAAATAAACTGGATTAGCCTCTTTATCAAAACCGATGTGCTGTTGTTTACGTTTTACAAATTCATCCAGTTTCTTTCTGTCGGTAGAAGTTACCCAGCTCGAACGGGTATAACTCAGAGTACGGAAACGGCATTTTGCACCATATTCGTGCTCTAACCTGAAGTTGATTACCTCAAACTGAAGTTCGCCAACCGCACCGATCACTTTCCGGTTTCCAGGCTGCATCACGAATAACTGTGCAACTCCTTCATCGGTTAACTGCTCAATGCCTTTTTCCAATTGTTTGGTACGCATTGGGTCCATATTTTCTACCTCTTTAAAAATAGATGGAGAGAAACTAGGGATGCCTTTAAACTGCAGTTTTTCACCTTCGGTTAAGGTATCGCCGATTTTAAAGTTACCGCTATCGTATAAACCCACAACGTCACCTGGCCATGCCTCTTCCACAATACTTTTTTCGTTCGCCATAAAGTCCATCGGGTTGGAGAATTTCAGTTTCTTATCCTGACGGGTGTGGTAATAAAATTTATTGCGTTCAAATTTACCCGAGCAGATCCTTAAAAATGCAATCCTGTCGCGGTGTTTTGGATCTAAATTGGCGTGGATCTTAAACACAAAGCCACTGAAATTTTTCTCTTCAACCAGTACATCACGCTCTTCAGCCTCTCTATGTCGAGGGCTCGGGGCAATATCAATAAAGGTGTCCAAGAGTTCTTTTATCCCAAAATTATTAATCGCACTGCCAAAAAATACTGGTGCAACCAAGCCATCGGTATATAAATCCTTATCTATCTTACCGTAGATACCATCAACCAATTCAACATCATCTTTCAATGTGTTGATTTCGTTCTCTTTAAGGTAATTTAATAAAGATGGATCATTTAAATCGCTTGCCGCCACAACCGAATCGGTTACTTTGGTCTTATCGGAATTAAATAAATTTAAATGTTTGTTATAAATGCTGTAAACACCTTTAAATGTATGTCCCTGGCCTATAGGCCAGGAAAGCGGACAAAGGCTGATATTTAATTTTTCTTCAATTTCATCCAATAAATCGTAAGCCTCTTTACCTTCACGGTCCATTTTGTTGATAAAGATAATCACCGGGGTGTTACGCATCCGGCAAACCGACATCAGTTTTTCGGTCTGTTCCTCCACACCCTTTACACAGTCTACCACCAAAATAACACTATCTACCGCCGATAAAGTTCTGTAGGTATCTTCCGCGAAATCTTTGTGACCAGGTGTATCGAGAATATTGATGCGTTTACCACTATATTCGAAACCCATTACTGAAGTCGCAACCGAGATACCACGTTGCTTTTCGATCTCCATAAAATCGGAGGTATTACTCTGGTTCGCTTTGTTCCTTTTTACCGCACCAGCAGTATTAATAGCGCCACCAAAAAGCAGAAATTTTTCTGTCAATGTGGTTTTGCCCGCATCGGGGTGGCTAATAATGGCAAAGGTTTTACGTTTTTCTATTTCAGGGTTAAGCATAATAAAATTTTGGGTGTAAAGAGTGATGAAACCTTGTTAAAGGAATTTAACAGCGATAAGATTTGAATATTGTTGTTTCATCAGGGCGCAAAGATAAGAAAAAGCTTTATTATTAATTGTTAGGATGTTGTATTGTTTTGTTAAATAGATCTAAATATTAGCAATACTTTGGAAAAGTAGGGACAGTAGTTCTTTCGTTATTGTAGCCCTGCCATACACTATAGTCCCGACGAATCCGGATGTAAAATTGGGCCGGGAGCTGCCGTTTCTGTCAGGTTTATGTTGCTTCTCCAGTAATTCTATTGAGGTTTTTTATTCTGCTAATTGAGATTAATGAACTGTTCTGCTCCGTGATAGATAGAAAAGCATTGTCATCCTGAGCTTGTCGAAGGACAAATGTTTTATTTGTTTAACTATCAAAAGGTCTTCGACAGGCTCAGACTGACAGCTCTTGCGCTTAAAGTTAATAGCGTTTGAAGATCCAATGTGGCTTGAATAAGTGCTCGCTGAAAATTATCCAATAAAATTTAAAATTTCTCATCAATCATTGTTTAATTTTGTGCTAAAATGTTTAGCTTTATTCATCCCTCCGTTTATTGTTGACTAAAATTTTACTGCCGATGCCCACTTTAGAAGAAACTTCTATGCCCGCAGAAATTGCGGCCAAATTTGTTAATTATACCTCAAAACACGTTTTCTTGACCGGAAAAGCAGGAACAGGTAAAACAACTTTTCTACGGAAACTCATTCAGCTTACGCACAAAAAAGCCTTAATTGTGGCACCAACGGGTATTGCTGCAATCAATGCAGCTGGGGTAACTATCCATTCGCTTTTTCAACTTCCTTTTGGGGCATTTTTTCCTGATGCTGCCGGCGCCTTGATCAATGAAAATATCAATTTTAACTTCAATACGGCCAAAACTCTAGTGAAACACTTAAACATGCAAGGCAATAAACGCCGCATGTTGCAGGAACTGGAGTTACTTGTTATCGATGAGGTAAGTATGCTGCGGGCCGATATGCTCGATGCCATAGATTTCGCTTTACGTTATGTACGCAGGAACAGAAACCTTCCGTTCGGCGGAGTACAGTTATTGTTTATAGGCGATCTGCACCAGCTGCCACCTGTGGTAAAAAATGATGAGTGGCGCATCATGGCTAAGTTTTATAAGAGTATTTATTTCTTCGATGCCCTGGCCCTGCAGGATAATCCACCGGTTTATATCGAACTGGATAAAATTTACCGTCAGGACGATGCTGTTTTTATCGATTTGCTGAACAACCTACGGAACAACAAAATTACTGCTGAAGATACTGCATTATTAAGGCAGCATTTCAAACAGGATTTTAAACCCTCGGCAGATGAAAATTATATCACTTTAACCACCCATAACAATAAAGCTGATAGCATCAACCGTGAAAGATTAACCCAGCTGAAAACTAAATCTTACTTTTTTGAGGCAAAGATTCAGGGTGAATTTAGTGAATATGCTTACCCGAATGATAAAAGTTTAGAGTTAAAGGTTGGTGCACAGGTAATGTTCATCAAAAATGATATGACTGCCGAAAAGCGGTATTACAATGGTAAGATCGGTGTGGTACATCATATCGAAAAGGATGTAGTTGAAATTGAACTGCCTGAAGACAAAGTGGTGATCCAGATTTCACCCTATACCTGGGAGAACGTAAAATATAAATTGGATGAAGCAACCAACGAAATCAAAGAAAATGTAGCAGGATCGTTTATCCAATATCCGATTAAGCTGGCCTGGGCCATCACCGTGCATAAAAGTCAGGGTTTAACCTTTGATAAGGCCATTATTGATGTAGGTGATGCATTTGCACCTGGCCAGGCTTATGTAGCCTTGTCGCGTTTACGCTCTTTGAAGGGTTTGGTTTTAACCTCTCATCTGCGCGATAGTGGTTTGCAACAGGACCAAAATGTACATTACTTTTCTAAAACGAAACAACCTTCCGAGGTGCTAAACGAGCAGATCAGTATAGAGAGTTATACTTTTATCCGCAGTTATTTGCTTGCGGCATTTGATCTGAACCTGATCCGTTATTACTTAAAAGAACATCGTCAGACTTTTGATAAAAGTGAAAAATCGACCAAGCAAAAACACGAAGATTGGACTGATACTGTTTATACCGATTTTCAAAAAATAACAGCCACAGCCGATACGTTTGTTAATCAGCTCAAAAACCTGTTCGCACAGCAAACCGAACATACTTTATTTAACGTATCGAAAAGGGTAGAGGCTGCCTTAAAATATTTTAATCCACTGGTTAAGGAGATTTCAGATCGTTTTCTCGCTCAAATTGAAGTGATAAAGGAAGAAAAGCAGATTAAAACCTATGTTACAGAACTGTTAGAGCTAGAAATTTTGGTGTATGAGCAGTTAAAGAAAATGCACAAAAGTAAAGCATTGTTGCAGGCACTCATCGCTGGGAAAGAGTTTAGCAAAGCCGATACCGATGCACTGTTGAATACGGTTGAAAGAAACAACCAACTCCAAAAAGCAATTCAGCTAAAAGGAGAAACGCTTAAAGTAAAATCTGCAGCAGAGAAAAAGAAAAAAGAGCCAAAGATTGATACCAAGTTAGTGAGCTTCGAGCTGTATGAGCAGGGCAAAACCATCGATGAAATTGCAAAAGAACGTGGCTTTTCTGCCGGTACCATTGAGGGACATTTGGCCTATTATGTTTCTACACAACAATTGGATGTAACCAAACTGGTAAAGGCCAATAAAATCAAAAACATTACCGATGCAATAGAAAGTCAGAAAACAAAATCTATGGCCACGATAAGGGAGTTTTTAGGTAAAGATTATTCTTTCGGGGAGATTAAATTGGTGCTGGCATCGTTGTTCCCATCAGAGGAATAGGTCGAAATCTAACCGCAAAGATAGCTAAGAACAAAAATGGAAGTGCAGGCCAGGTTTACTACGCGCTTATAAGGAGCGTTTGTTCTATAAATCTGATCGTCATGCTGAACTTGTTTCAGCATCTTTCCTGAATAAAGACCCTGAAATAAATTCAGGGTGACGATTGTATGTTTAAGTATGTACAGAACATTTTTCCCAAAACAGATTATTTATCTAATTGAGTTTATAAACTTTGTTGTAAATGGTTATTAGAATTGCCTCTGTTTTCTCTGTGTAAGCTCAGTGAATCTCTGTGGTTAAGCAATGATGAATTCTGTTTTATCTGTGTAAAACTTTGTGCCATTTGTGGTTAAACCTTAAAATTATTTATCTTAGCATCCGTGGAAAAGGTTAAAGTTTTAGCGCAGTACATGCCCGAACCAGCGGCACCGCTAATTGCAAAATGGATAGATTATTTTCAGTGCGAATTTAAGATTTCTAAAACCCGCTCTACAAAACTGGGCGATTACCGCCATCCTTATCAGGGCAAAGGGCACCGCATTTCGGTGAATTTTAACCTCAATCATTATGCCTTTCTGGTTACTACCGTACACGAGTTCGCGCATTTACTCACCTGGAACGACTTCAAGAATAAAGTAAAACCGCATGGCACAGAGTGGAAGAAGAACTTTCAGCGGATGATGGTTCCCTTTTTTGAACTGAATATCTTTCCGGCCGATATCCACAAAGCGATTGATAATTATATGTCTAACCCGGCGGCATCCAGCTGTTCTGATCTTCATTTATCGCGAGCCTTAAAAAAATACGATAGCAATAAAACCGAGACTTTACATTTAGAGCAATTGCCGATTAATACCACTTTTAAAATTAAAGATGGCCGGCGTTTTACCAAAGGCGAACGCATTAGGAAGCGGTACCGCTGTATTTGTTTAGATGATAAACGGCTATATCTGTTTAATCCTTTGGCAGAGGTTTTTGTAGTGGAATAAGATTAATTTGCTGTCATTCTGAATGCAATGAAGAATCTTTTGCAAAATAGCTCTGCAATTACATTTTGCGTTTGAAGATACTTTAGATTAATGTCATTTGAAGTGTCAATAGTAAACAGATTCTTCGCTGCGCTCAGAATGACAAATCAGCTACACAAACTTAAACTCATCCCCATCAAATAAACCTTTATCGCTTAATTTTAAGTGTGGAATCACCAATAAGGCCATAAAAGAAAGCGTCATAAAAGGGGCAAGCAAAGTAGAGCCTAAATCTTTCGCAAATTGATCTATTGAAGTATAACTTTCTGCAACCTGATAACCGTTATGGTTACTCATTAAGCCTGCTACCGGTAAAGCTAAAACTTCTTTTTTCCCATTTCCCAATGCCACTACGCCACCGGTTTCATTAATCACCAGATTTACGGCTTCACAGATACTTTTATCGTCTACGCCGACAGCAATAATGTTATGACTATCGTGTGCAACACTTGATGCAATGGCGCCTTCTTTTAATCCAAAGTTTTTTACGAAGGATACTGCGATAGGCGCATCATGATAACGGTTTACCACCACCATTTTCAAAACATCGTTTTCCAGATCACTAAGGATATTTTGATTTAAAACTTTCGGTTTGGCAGATATTCTGTTGGTAATCAATTGCCCATCCAATGCTTCAATAACTGGAATTTCTTTTTGTCCGCTGAAGGGATAAATAAAATCTTCTTCCTTTTTCAAACTGCAATCGAAATGGTTTACCGATTCTCGATCTTCGACATGTTTTACCCAATTGCCAACTGTTTTGCCATTCTCAGCAAGTAATAAGCCATCGATATAGGTTTGTTTAACCTTGAACGTTTTTAAATCTTCAAGCACAATAAAATCTGCATCATCATTGGTTTGGAGTGAGCCAACATCTAATTTATAGTGAAGAATAGGATTGATGCAGGCTGCTCGGAGTATATTGAATATATTGATCCCTTTTTCTACTGCCCTTGCACAGAGCTGATTAATATGGTTTTCGACTAAACTATCAGGATGTTTATCGTCGCTGCAGAACATCATCATTTCTGGCCAATCGTTCAGTAGATCGATTAAGGCTTCGAAATTTTTTGCCGCACTTCCTTCACGGATGAGGATTTTCATGCCGCGCTGTAATTTATCCAATGCTTCTTCGGCAGTAAAACATTCGTGATCGGTAGAAATTCCGGCATTGATGTATTGTTGAACAGCATCGCCACGTAAGCCCGGGGCATGCCCATCAACAGGTTTACCCAACTGGTGCGCCGCCGCAATCTTTTTTAAAACTTCTTCATCTTTATAAAGTACACCTGGGAAATTCATCATTTCGCTGAGGTATTTTATTTCAGGACGTTCTAAAAGTGATTTTACATCATCATGGTCCAATTCAGCTCCGGCCGTCTCAAAAATGGTAGCTGGAACACAGCTTGGGGCACCAAAATTGAATTTAAAAGGCACGGTATTGCCATTTTCAATCATAAATTCTACACCTTCCATACCACAAACGTTGGCAATTTCGTGTGGATCGCTAATAGTTGATACCGTTCCATGAACTACTGCTAACCGCGCAAATTCACTTGGAATTAACATGCTGCTTTCGATATGCACATGACTATCTATAAAACCCGGTGAGATAAAATGTGCTCCTTCTTTCTGTTCAGAAATTTTAGAGATTGATTTTATTTTTCCATCCTCAACGGCTACTTCGCCAAAGAAAATATTTCGCTTTGTGATGTTGATGATATTTCCTTCGACTTTAAAATTGCTCATGCATTCTTTATGTTTAACTGGTTAATTGTATAAATTGGTTAACTGTCGATTTACTTTAGCAATTAACCAATTCAAACAGTTTATACAATTAACCACCTTCTTAATATTTCAATAATTTATCAATCGTTTCTGCCAATCTTGCCTTAGCTAAAAAATCTTCCTCCAATACCTTACTCATTGGAATTGCCGTATCTAAGCTTGCACAGCGCATTACAGGTGCATCGAGACAAGAGAAACAGTGCTCTCCAATCCAGGCAGATAGTTCGGCGCCAAAGCCATTGGTTAAGGTATCCTCATGCAAAATTAAAACCCTTCCTGTTGCTTTAACCGCTGCCCTTACTGCTTCTTTATCCCAGGGCTGTAGCGTGCGCAGATCAATTAATGTAGCGCCGCTTTCAGGATATTGTTTCAGGTAATCTAAAGCCCAATGTACCCCCAGCCCGTAAGTAATAATCGCAAATTTATTTCCTTCGGCAAGCCTAACTGCTTTACCAATCTCTGTAGTATAGTAGCCATCAGGAACAGGAGCGCTTAAACTTCTGTAGAGGTATTTGTGCTCGAAATAAAGCACTGGGTTTGGATCTTCAATCGCTGCCAACAGCAAACCTTTCGCATCTTCAGGGAAAGCTGGATAAACAATTTTTAAACCTGGTGTTTTGGTAAACCATGCTTCATTACTTTGTGAATGGAATGGTCCAGCCCCTGTTCCGGCACCCGTGGGCATACGCACCACTACATCGGCTTTTTCGCCCCAACGGTAATGCGTTTTGGCCAGGTTATTCACGATCTGATTAAAGCCGACGGTTACAAAATCTGCAAATTGCATTTCTACAACAGCTTTATGGCCATTTATGGATAAGCCTAAACCTGCCCCCACAATGGCCGATTCGCAAATAGGGGTATTGCGGACTCTGCTTTTGCCATATTTAGCAGTAAAACCATCTGTAATCTTAAAAGCCCCGCCATAATCGGCAATGTCTTGCCCCATTAAAACGAGATTAGAATACTTTTGCATGGCCAGGTCTAATCCATCAGTTATTGCATCTAAATATCTTTTTTCTGTAGAAATTTGACTAGGTTGGACAACATCTTGCTGGTAAGGAAAATACATATCAGCCTCTTCCTGATCGGCATTAGTAATCGGCTCATCTTCTTTAAAAGCTTCTTCAACTTCCAGCTCTATATCTCTTTTAACCTGGATTTTGATGTCGATAATTGAATCTGAGGTTAAAATACCCTGCTCAATTAAATACGCTTCGTAATTACTCAAAGGATCTTTCTTTCCCCACTCGTCCAACAATTCTTGCGGAACGTATTTCGTGCCCGATGCTTCTTCATGGCCACGCATCCTGAAAGTTAGACACTCTACCAAAACCGGTCTTGGATCTTTTCGGATTTCCATAGCCAGTTGATTGATGGTATCATAAACTTCTAAAATATTATTCCCATTTATCTGAATACCCTCTACACCATAACCAATGGCCTTATCAACCAGGTTTTTGCACCTGAACTGCTCTGACTTTGGAGTGGAAAGTCCATATCCATTATTTTCGATCAGAAAAATAACAGGGAGGTTCCAAACTGCAGCAACATTTACTGCTTCGTGGAAATCGCCTTCACTGGTTGCCCCTTCTCCGGTGTAAACTAATGTGGCATGCTGTTTATTGGCTAAAACATCGGCAAGAGCAATACCATCTGCCAAAGCCATTTGTGGCCCCAAGTGGGATATCATCCCAATTATTTTATATTCTTGTGTGCCGAAATGGAAAGAGCGGTCGCGGCCTTTGGTAAAGCCGGTAATTTTGCCCTGCCATTGGGCCATTAATTTTTTTAAAGGAATATCGCGAGAGGTAAAAACGCCCAAATTACGGTGCATGGGTAAAATGTACTCCTCACTTTGCATCGCTAAGGTGCTACCAACAGCTATTGCTTCCTGGCCAATGCCCGAGAACCATTTGCCAATTCTACCCTGACGCAACAGCTTGAGCATTTTGTCTTCAACCATCCGAGGGTAAAGCAATCTTCTGTATAAGTTCAATAAGAACTTGTCGTCTTTATCACCTCTGTTAAATTGCATATCTGGTTATTTTGACTAATGAGTCCTGATTTAAGACTCCTTATTTTTTTTCAATTCTTCCCATTGTTTAGCAAAAGATTTATCGGCAACTTTAGGCATTTCCCGGTATTTGCCCCAGCTCTTTTTGAAAAATCTTTTGAGCATAAAATTTTTAAACTTTCCGCCAAAAAAATCCATCCATTTGCGTTTTTGCATCATTCTGCTGAACATGCTCCAGCCAATTTCTTCTTTTTTGCCGTTTTCATGCCCTGCGGCGGCATCTCTCCGGTTAAGCAAGAGCATTTTATGGATATCGATTTTTACCGGGCACACTTCTGAACATTTGCCGCAAAGACTAGAAGCATAGCTTAAGTGTTTAAACTCTTCCATACCCTTTAAGTGAGGCGTAATTACTGAGCCGATTGGCCCACTATAGGTTGTATTATAAGTATGCCCACCAATATTTTTATAAACCGGGCAAGCATTTAAACATGCACCACAGCGGATGCAGTACAAGCCCTGTCTCTGGTCTTTTTGTGCCAATAAATTGGTGCGGCCATTATCTAGCAAAATCACATACATTTCCTCTGGCCCATCTGTTTCATTGGGTTGGCGTGGACCACTTAAAATGGTATTATAAACCGTTAAGTTTTGCCCAGTTCCATGCGATGCCAGTAAAGGCCAGAACAGATCAAGATCTGTCATCGAAGGAATTACTTTTTCAATACCCACAATAGCAATGTGGATTTTAGGGAAAGTGGTACTTAAACGAGCATTACCTTCATTCTCCGTTAAGGCAATACTTCCGGTATCGGCAATTAAAAAATTTCCGCCACTAATACCAATATCGGCATTTAAGTATTTATCGCGGAGTAATTCTCTTGCTTTTTGTACCAGCTGCGGGGGAGTGGCATCGATAGGTGTGCCAAATTTATCGTGAAATAACTGCGCTATATCTGTTGCACTTAGGTGCATGGCCGGGGTAACAATATGGTAGGGAGCCTGCCCAAGCAGTTGAACAATGTATTCGCCCAGATCACTTTCTAAAGACTCGATGTTGTTCTTTTCCAGGAAATCGTTTAAGTGGATTTCCTCGGTGGTCATCGATTTTGATTTGATAACCGTTTTGCCATTGTTTCTTTTGATGATGTTGAGGATTTCCTGTTGGGCTTCTTCASCATCATTGGCCCAGATTACCTTACCGCCACGGCGTTGGAAATTTGATTCAAATTCTGGCAAGAACTTATCAAGGTTTTCCATCACACGCCATTTGATTACGTGTGCCTTTTTTTTGGATGCCTCTAAATTTTCGAATTTTGATAAGCCCCGTTCAACAGCTGCATTGTATTTCCCAATATTATAATTTATGGTTTTACGATGCGGTAGATCGAAAGCTTTCTCGTCAGATTTCTCTAAAAATTCCTCGGCAATATTCATCAATAGTTATTTTGTAATAGGGTAACGAATATTAAC
>NZ_JBFTQI010000042.1:0-14694 GCF_056398925.1 Pedobacter sp. 01T416_2 | reverse complement strand
GTGCTTTCTCCGGATGAAGTACCATAAAGCGCATAAAGTGAGCCTACAAAACCTCCTGCGGTTTCAGTACTCAAAAACTTCCCATCCACTTTATCCATCAGTATTTTCCATTTGCCCGGGCTTTCAGCGTAAAGAAAATTGTAAAGCCCTCGATCAGCTTCTATTTTAAACTGCAGGGTTTTAGCTTTTACCGGAGTTTCAATAATCAAGTCCATCCCCTTAGTTGCTCGGTTCCCTTTGTAAAGCTGAACGACCTGCTTCCCATCTTTTATCGATTTGCAGATGTAGTAAAAATTATATTCACCTTGAAAGATAAGCATCCCTGCTTTTTCATTTGGCTGCGACGCCGTAAAGGTCATCTGAGTTGAAGCGCTACCGGTTAAATGCTGCTGTCTTTTACCGATAAATGCAGGATTTCCTAACCCCATACACGTTTCTGGCAGTAACTTCATTGTTAAGCCATTTTCTTTATCTAACCTATACCAGCTGGTATCATTGGTTCTTAGAAACAATAACGATTGATCAAGTTTTTTATCAAAGGTAGTTCTGTAGGCAAAGTTTCCACTTTGTGGCGGGGCAATCTGTTTTATTTCCTTAAAATCAGCAGTATAACTATATTGAACTTCTTTTTGGTCTGGATTGATGATTGGCCAGCCATCTACCCATTTAACCGGCGCGATAAATGTTTCCCTCCCGGTATTATAATGATTGCCTTCATAAGGCCTTACAGCCAGGAAAATGGCATAAGTTTTCCCATCTGGACCATCAACTAATTCTGCATGACCAGTAGAAGTAATCGGGTCTTTACGGTTTGGATCTAAATCGCGCTGCGTCAATATCGGGTTTTTCTCATAAGGAACATAAGGTCCGGTGGCTTGCTTACTTCTTAAAATTACCTGTGAGTGATTAACGGAAGTACCTCCTTCGGCAGCACAGAGATAATACCAATCGCCACGTTTAAAAATGTGCGGTCCTTCAATCCAGACCGGTTTTTTGCTGATGTCTACCCCACCATTTACCAACTGAACTTCTTCACCCACTACTTTTAAACCGACTGGATCAAACTGAAAAGTACGGATGGTTCGGTGCCCAGGATATAGGGGTTTATTATCTGGCGCATCGCTGTTATAAACGATATAGGCTTTGTCCTGATCAAAAAACAGTGACGGGTCAATCCCTCTCACTTGCGGTAACCAAACTGGATCACTCCATGGTCCTTCAGGTTTTTTTGACGTCATTACAAAATTTCCACGCTTATCGATATTGGTACAGGTCATATAAAATGTCCCTTTATAGTAATTGATTGAAGGTGCAAAAAGCCCTCTAGAGGTACGATCACCGAAAAAAGTCATTTGTGACGGGCGATCGATCACATTGCCGATCTGCTTCCAATTTTTTAAATCCTTGCTATGGAACACGGGAACACCTGGAAAGTAGGCGAAGGTTGAATTAACAAGGTAATAATCGCTTCCCACTTTGGTTACACTGGGATCAGGATAAAACCCTGCCATAATCGGGTTTGTAAATTTAATTTGTCCGTACGAATAGCCAGTATAAAGAAGGGCAATCAATAGAAGAATTTTTTTCATAAAATGCACGTTGGTTATGCTCAAAACTAACATCTACTTCCTTACTGGCATGAGCCATTTGTTCAAAAGAAAGCTCCAGATGTTTGTTTTAAAAAAATCGATATGGGTGACAGGGGATTTTATAGCTCACAATGTATCGTCATTGCGAGGCACGAAGATAACCGAACGAAAGTGAGCTCATGAACACCTTTAAAAACAACTGAAAAATGAATAATCTTAATGCACTCGCAAATAGCAATAGTTGTAAGATTGCTTCGTCGTTCCTCCTCGCAATGACGACCTTTCTATTGGGATCTGTAAATGACAGCTTGTTGAAGTACTTTCTTTGTATTAAAAATAGGGGTCTTCGACAGGCTCTCCATAGGAGTCCTTTGGACAGACTGACATCGCAATTATTTTTATTAAAATTTAAACAAGCTATTAGATGGATTTTAAAGCTTCACGCGTTTATCTTTTCGTTTTACATTGATATATTCGGAGGGAAGCATATTAAACTGCGCTTTAAAAAGCTTCGAAAAATAGCTTGGTGTACCAAAACCAGTCATGTATGCGATCTGTGCAACATTGTAATCACTTTTCTCCAGTAATTCTACTGCCCTTTCCAGTTTTACAGATCTAATGTATTCGATTGGTGTCAGGCCGGTAATTTCGAGCAGTTTGTGGTAAAGAGAACCTCTGCTCATGCCCACATGCCTGCTTAGTTCCTCTACTGAGAGTTCTGGATTGTTAAGTTTTTCATCAATATACTGGACGATTTTATTCAACAACTTAACTTCGCTAGACTCAATTTCAATTTCTTTAGCCTGTACCTGCACCTGTTTAGAATACGCATTTTTTACCGAGCGATTAAACAACAATAGGTTGTCTATTTTTGCATGAAGAATATCAAAATTAAAAGGCTTGGTAAGGTAGTCGTTGGCACCGGATTTCAGGCCTTTAATCTGGTCCTCTTCTCCACTGATTGCGGTCAACAGGATAACTGGGATATGACTTGTTCTTTTGTCTGCCTTTATTTTCTGGCTTAGCTCAATGCCATTCATTTCTGGCATGCTGATATCGGTAACAACTAATTGCGGGTGTCCGGAAAGTGTTTTCTGCCAACCTTCTTTACCATTTGACGCCTCTATAATATGATAAAATGGCTGCAGACTATCTTTTAAGTAAAATCTGAATTCCTCATTGTCTTCAACCAAAAGGATTGTGGGCATCTTGACCTCGTTAGTTGCTGGCTCAGTAACGGATTCATCCAGTTCTTCGTTCGTAAAACTATAGGCTGTATCATCAACCTCTTGATCATTTTCTTCATCCATTATCTCAACTGGAATCGAAACCAAAAATGCTGTTCCCTTTCCAAGTTCACTTTCTACGGTAATCTGCCCACCGTGCAGTTCTACAAACTCTTTTACAATCGACAACCCGATTCCACTGCCTTGATTTAAGATAGAACTCACATTGTTATCCATAAAAAAACGATCGAACACCCTGTCTTTACTTTGATGTGCAATGCCTATCCCGGTATCTGAAACCTCAATACAAAATACAGGCTTAGTCTGATCGGCAGCGGCTCTTATGAACATATTAAGAGATACTTCCCCACCTTCTTTTGTAAATTTAAATGCATTAGAAAGCAGGTTAAATACAATTCTTTCCATTTTATCCTGATCAAAATGCGTTCTCAGGTTTTTAATATCGCTGTTAATACGAAGAGAAATTTTCTTGCGCTCGGAAAGATCCTGGAATGCTTCTGCAGCTTCACTGATAAAAGTAATGAGATCGGCCTCGTTCAGGTTCAACTTTAGTTCCTGTTCTTCCATTTTTCTAAAATCGAGCAGTTGGTTGACCAGATTTAACAGCCTCCGTGCATTTCTACGGATCATCTTTACCTGACCGGCTACAGCAGATTCCTGTTTAACGGCAAGCAACTTATCAACGGGTGCCAAAATCAATGAAATCGGTGTTCTAAACTCGTGGCTTAAATTGGTGAGGAATTTGATCTTTTGTATATCCAATGCATGGGCACGTTCTGCGTCCTTTCGCTGCTGTAGGATCCTTTGTTCAGCATTGATCTGGGCTTGTTCAATGGCAAGCTGCTGTTTGATGCGCTGAATTCCCCGTCGCCTAATGGCAAACAGGATTGTACCAATTAAGACTGCATAAAAAATATAAGCATAAATAGTTCTCCAGAAGGGCGGTTGTATATGAACAGAAATTGAAGTGATTTTATCACTCCAAACGCCGTCGTTATTACTTGCTCTTACCTGAAAAATGTAATCTCCGGGATCCAAGTTCGTATAATATGCTGTTTTCTCCTTACCAACTTCATTCCAACCCTCATCTAAACCAACAAGGCGATAGGAATAGTGGTTTTGTTGCGGCGCTGTATAATTTAACGCTACATAACTAATTGAGAAATTTTGCCCATAGCTCAGTTTAATTTTTTTCGCGAAGCCAATTTGCTCTTGAATAGGTGATTTTTCACCAGGAAGTACAACAGTATTGGCGACCTTTAGTTCGGTAAGCAACACATTTGGAACCACATTATTGGAGGGCAATTCAAGCGGATTAAAATAGTTGAAACCGTCTTGCCCGCCAAAATAAAGCTCGCCATCTGAAGTGCTGATTCCCGAACCCAATATAAAAGGACTGTCTTGCACCCCATTGGGACGCCCAAAGTTTTTTATTTTTTTTGTTTCTGGATCAAGACAACTGATGCCATTATCGGTACTGAACCAAATCAGACCGTCTCTGCCTTCCAATATTTTGTAAACAATAGCATTTGGCAATCCGTTTGTTTCGTTAAAATTGGTAAATTTTCCGGTACGGCGATTGAAAAGATCGAGCCCGGCACCATCAGTTCCGGCCCAAATATTCCCTCTACTATCACATAACAAACTCAATACCACATCATTAGAAAGCCCACTATTTGCTTTTCGGTACACTTTAAATTCACCGTTGTTGCGTTGAAATACGGCTATTCCCGTTCCGCTGGATGATATCCACATATTTCCATAAGGATCTTCAACAATTGCACGTATAAAACCATTGCTAGGGAGCACCATAGGTGGCGAGGATTGAGTGCCGTACCGGGTAAATGAATTCGTCTTATAATCAAATACATTCACTCCAGTTCCGTTTGTACCAATCCATATCAAACCCTTGCTATCTTCTTTGATAGCGAAAATTTCGTTTTGGCTAAGATCAGTTGCCGATGGTCCGGCCAGGAATTGTTTGTAAGTTTTGGTTTTGGGATTATAGGCAAACAAACCATGCTGATACGTTCCCACCCAAAGCACACCCCTGGAATCGAGCATTAGCGTAAGGATGGCCAATGGATTTCGGGAAAAATCAATTTTGCTTTTCATGTCGATATGCTCGAACACACCTTTGTCCCGATCGAAAAAATGTAGTCCTCCGCCATCCGTGCCCACAAAGATTTTTTGTTTTGAGAATTCGGCAAAAGAAGTGACAATGGGCGAGGAAAGTCCTTTTGGATCAAATGGGCTGCTACGCTTTAGGTTAAACAGTGCTAAATTTGGATCGAACTTATTAACGCCGCCCTGGTAGGTACCTAGCCAAATAATGCCATTATTAGCCATACAAATGCTTCTAACCGACTTATTGCTAAGGCCAAAGGTTTCACGTTTGTTGGGACGAATGTTTGAGAAAACCTCGGTGGCGGTATCGAAAATAGTTACCCCATCTTCGGTTCCTAACCACAATTTGCCTCCTTTTTCCAATCTGGCAGAATAAATAATGTCGTTTGAAAACAACTTATCACCCGATTGCAAAAAGGATTTGAAATGCTTTTCATCATCCAACAACATATTGAGACCATTGTAGGTACCAAAAAATATCCGCCCCTTTTCATCCTTCACAATAGTTTTAATGAAATTATTAGTAAGGCCCGAAGGGTCATTGGGATGATGGATAAACTTTTCGGTGGCACCATTGGTTAAATTAAGTGCCAAAAGCCCTAAATTGGTGCCGATCCATATCTTATTGCCACTACCTTGAAGAAAAGAAAGCACACTGGAACCGTTGCCCATCAATGCACCGATACCTACATTTTTTACCTTAAAAGTTTTGGTATTGATCACCCGATAGCCTCCAAAAGTACCTACCCAAATATTTCCGGTTCTATCTTCATAGAGTGTTAATACATTAAAGGGGACGTTACGATTCGGGATACCTTCACCTACAAATGATTTAAATGTATTTTTCTTAGCGTCATAGTAAGCCAAGCCCCCTCCGTTTGTACCCACCCAAAGTCTTCCATTCCGGTCTTCTAAAAGTGCCGAGATATTGTTAGACGGAATGCTCGTACTATCGCCACTTTTAGTGGTATAAACGGTAAAATTGGTACCATCAAACTTATTCAGCCCATCGCTGGTACCAAACCATACAAGGCCATTATGATCTTGCAGGATTGTATTTACAGTATTAGAAGAAAGACCATTTTTAGTATTAAGGGTAATGAAATTGGGGTTATTTTGCCCCTTTACAATAGTGTACGTCAATAACAATATCCCTAGAAGTGACATTGCGCTTATACCTGATACTCGTTTTAACATCATAACAATAGATTCACGCTTTAGCGATCTGGATTGTGATTGTACTAGTGCAGGGCTTGCTTGGCTCGCCTTTGGTACACTTTGGATTTATATTTGCTTTGTGCGTAAATATAGTTAACACCCCTAATTTAAACTATTTTATTTCAGCCTCGAACGGAGATGCCGGCAAGCCTTCTGCATTATACAAATTTGCACCGTCGGGATTATCCGCCCAGGCGTATCGAACAGCAACAGGATTGGAAATGCTATCGTTCCAAACAATTACGGTGTTGCCTTCAATTTTAGCCTTGGCCCAAACATATTTTTTATCGGCACCTGCAATGGCAAAATGATAAAGTTCGGGCTCACCTTTTGCAGTTAGTCCACTTCCCACATAATCAAAATTCAAAATCACCTTATTGCCTTGCACTGTTGCTGATCTGTAGATTGGACCTGAGTAAACGATGTTTTTTTCACCATAAATCAGCTTTTCGGCCCATAAAGCCAAACGCTCGCCAATTGTTTTTTTGTTCAGGGGATGAATATCATTCCATTCGCCGGCACCGAGCCCAACAGACATTCCTGTATTTGGTACTTTTAAGGTTTGGAGCTGGCTCTGCCGCAATTGTGCCCAGTCGCTCTCAACGGGAACATAATCAACCTCCATATAATTGGGTAGTTGTGCAAATAAAAATGGAAGATTGCCTAAGCCCCATTTATTTCTCCAATCGTTAATTAGTGCAGGTAGCAGTTTGGCATATTCTCTTGGCTTGCCTGCATTTGTTTCACCTTGGTACCATAAAAAGCCACTTATACTATAATTGATTGCAGGTGCAACCATGGTATTGTAAAGTCCCGTAGGAGAACTTTGCGCCACAATTGGTTGGATAATTTGTTGCCCTGGCTGGGAATAGCTTGGTTTAGGAAATACTTGGTCCACCTGGTAATCCCATTCGCCCCTTAAGTCAATTGCTTGTCCGTTGGCCTGTAACGAATAATTTTTGTCAGGCACAAAGCCACCTTTGCCCGTTGTATTTGTAACTTTTACTAAAATGGTGTTTTTACCTGGTTTTAACAGGTTGGCTGGCACATTGTATCTTCTTGGAGGATACTGATAAGTGATATTGCCTACAAAAACGCCATTTACGAAAGTGGAATCTGCATCGATAATACGCCCCATAAAAAGTTTTGCCTGCACGCCTGTCATCCCCGCAGGAACATCAATTTCCTTTTTAAAGTACAGGATGCCATTCAGGTTTCTCACGCCCTGATCTGCCCAATAACCTGGCATCCAGAACTTATGCCATATTTTTGGCACATAAGATGATTGCAAGGTTTTAACTGGTATTGGTAGCCCCTGTCTTTTTAGGCTGTTCATATAGGTAGTATCCCGAAAGTTTTTGATCTGGGCTTCAGCTGCAGGAAAATCCTTAAATGCATCCATGCTCATCCAGGCCTCTATTGGTGTTCCGCCAACACTGGAATTAATGATCCCAATGGGAATTTTGTATTTTTGATAGAGTTTTTTTGCGAAGAAGTAAGTAACTCCTCCAAACTCAAGCAATTCTTTACCTGATGCCAACTTCCACTCCCCTTTTGGCAGATCCAGTGATTCTTTGGATACATCAGCTTTTGTGGGTACAAAGAAATTTCTGATCTGGGGAAAATTGTCGTTCTTAACTTCGTTTGGATAATTTTCTTTCAGTCTTTCCATTGCTAACACCATGTTAGATTGGCCGGCACAAAAATATACGTCTCCAATTAAAATATCGGTTAATGTAATCAAATTCTGTCCTTCAATAGTCATGGTATACGGGCCTCCAGCTTTCATTTTGGGAAGCATAATCAACCACTTCCCATCGCTGCCTGTAATTGTCTCAAACTTTCTATTGCTAAAAGAAAGTTTAACTTTCTCATTTGCATTGGCCCAACCCCAGATCTTTAAATCTGTATTTCGTTGTAGCACCATTCGATTACTGATTAGCTGTGGAAGTTTTACCTCAGCTTTTGTCTTTAGGTTTGTGAACAAAACTGTAACGAGCAAAGCGCAAAGCGGAAGATAAGATTTTACGGTCATGCTTAGAAAGTCTGGAAAATATGGCAATAGATAATTTTCGGGGAAATGTAGACGCTTACCATCCTTCCCCCAGTTTCATCACAGAAATACATCGTTTAAAGCGTTAATATTTGGTTATTTCTTTTTAAAAAAATTATGCTCATATAAAGCTCCATGCCTGAGTAATTTCTACCCGAATATATCATTTACTTTCGAAAAAAACAATCGGTTGCATAACTATATTAAATTTGTTATAATCAGGCTTTATCGTGTGGACGCATCTTTTGATTTGGGTTTATATGCATTTTGCTAACCAACTTTAAAAAAGTACAGGTTTTACCGAAGAACTCAGTCAATCCCAAGTGGCAGGAAAATCAAAAAAACAGTTGCAGAATAGAACAAATAGTACTACCAAACCTTAAACGCAGTGGTTTTGTGTTCATAAGTGCTGAGTCGAAGCTTTCACGAGAATTGAACACAAAACAAAGTGCTGCTGTTTTTTTGATGAGCGTGGGTGGTGAGGAGCCACATTGCCGGATTGACAAAGCGCTTTGGGTACTTTGGCGCTCCAAAGTACCATGCCCCCGCCGCGGCAAAGAGCGGAAAACAACAAATTTTATTTCCAAACTATTTTTTATATGTAATCTTATTCTGCTAATAGCAGGAAAGATGCTGATCCCGAACATTCGGGACAGCATGACGATCCCCTTTAGAATATGTGCTAGAAACAAATACAAGCTAAGAAAGATGTGTCCACACGATAGAATCAGGCTGAAAAAAAGAGCCCGAGAAAATGAAATGGTAAATTATGCGTATGGAAGAGGCGGTATAAACTGCAATTAGATCTTAGTCAAATCATTGGTAATTTCCAATAAAAAAAGCCAGGAAAACGGTTAACGTCGTTCCTGGCTTTAAGCGAGTAGTAAATTTATTTATTCTTCAAGCCTTCGGCTGTGCCAATATAGGCAGGTTTTCGAACAAAACCTTCTGTCCACAAGCCAATTGGCTCCCCTGCTCTCCAGCTCGAAGTAGCTGGACTATCCTGAGGTGCCCATATGGTAATTCCATATCGCTGAGTGGCCGGAATAAGCTCAAAGTATTTCTTGATTACATATTTGTACATCTCAGATTGAGCTGCATATTGCTCGGGTGTTGCCTGTGCAGTTTTTATATTTCCTGCAAAACCCATATCCAATTCTGATATTTTGATAAGTTTACCAGTTGCGGCCAATAATTTGAACATTTCTTCAATCTTGGCTTTATCAGAAGTAGCTACAATGTGCATTTGTGTACCAATACCATCTATTTTTGCGCCTTTGCCTTCCAAATACTTTACGTATTCAATTAATCCTTTGCATTTATCGATGCTATATTCGAGGTTATAATCATTAATAAAATGAATATCAGTCGCATTACCATACTGCCTGGCCAATTGAAATGCCTTTAGCGCATAATCCTTACCCAGGTAATCTTGCCAAAAGAATTCATCAGCCGCAATGGACGTTCTACCCGCAGCAGTTTTAAGTTCAGCTGGTTTTGCATCATCCATTGGTTCGTTTACCACATCCCAAGCTTTAACATAATCTTTTGAAGCGGTAACTATACCTTTAATCCAGGTATCTAATGCCGTGGTTAAAATGGTTTTTTTCTGCTCGGCAGTTTTTTCTACAATTGTAGTGCCGCCAAGCGGATTGTATTTTTTAAGCGTGATATTATCGAAATAAAAATTTGTTGCTGTTTTACCTAGGTTAAAAGCCAAAGCACCGCTTGTTGCAATGTCTGTAGTAACGGTAATTTCTTTCGTATAGGTTGTCCAGGTTGGTGTTGAAGAAATTGCGCCAAAAAAATCATAAAATTTGTACGCGCCGGGTGTAGTATGTGCCTGTGTAGGGTAAGATGCCGCTACATCAGAGCGCACATTCATTTTAAGCTCATATTTCTCTCCTACTGCTACCGCCGGAAATTTAAGAAATAACTGCGCATCATAATCGTTGGCCCGCACTGCCGAGTTACTAATTTTCAAAGCCCGTCCTGTACCGTTAAAGCCTTCGCCAGCTGCAGTAAATGAGGCAACTGCATTGGTATTGGATTGATAAACTGAGGCGTTGTCTGTTTCAAAATCGGCACCAATTACCAGGTCCCACGTAGGGCCACCGCTTGAAGGAATAACCACGGGGGCTATCAGTCCTTTTAGGTAAGTAGCATTTTGATTGGCATGCCAGGCCAGTGTATGTCCAAAAACTGTAATACCAGCTTTAGACGCTGTCTCCAACAGGTTTTTCACATTGGTTAAGGCCAAACTTCCGTCAGCCTGTACAACGGCTCCATGTTTCATTTCGTAACCTAGTGTAATTTCATCAAAATTGCTGTTAATGAGTCTGTAAATTACGCCTTTGAAGAGATAAGGTTGCAGACTGGCTCCAGCACCAAATTTAAATTTAGGATTTGCCGTTCTATCAATATAGGTTTTTAATGGCTGATAGGCATCGATCTGCTCTTGGGCCGAGAAGCTTGTGGGTTTAGCCACCTGAAAATCGAGTGCCTCGTATTTGTGGCAGGAAGCAAGCAATATTGCCCCCGCCAGACCAAATGCTATTTTGTATAATCGTTTCATTTTCTCAATTTTTTGATTAAATATTTAATTATTTGATCGGCGTAAATGTTTCTGCTTTCACGCCACGGTCACGCATTACCAGGGTATCTACGCTATTCACTGTTCTATCATTCAGATCGATCTGATAGTTCAGATAAAGGGCATCGCGATCCTGGCTGCCCCAGCTGTTTTTCTCTCCCCGTTTAACAAATTTCCCGGTGCCACTCGCTGTAAAGCTAGCATCACCAGCTGCAATTGCACAGTTGCCCGTATTATCAAAAGTTAACAATAAGGTTCGGCTGATACTGGTTCCGCCTGTTACTTTAAATGTAACAGGAAACTCGGCCTGGGTTAGCGAATGTGTGTTTAACTTGTTGATTTCATCATTCTCCACATATTTCATATGGCGGACTACAGTTTGATTGAGCGCGGTGTTACCGCCTTTACCCACAATCACATCCTTTCCTCTGCGGAGGTAAAAACCCTGCCATGTATTGATATACTTTACGGCATACAAGGTGTATTTTTTTTCGGGCAAGATCATTTTGTTCTGATCAACACTGGTCATCGTTAAAGGGATCACATAAGTGGTATTGATAGCCAATGGGTCTGCGAAAAAAGCATCGGTTAACTGTACATCTACTCCACCTACTAAACTTCCTTTTGGGATGACAATTTTGTTAGCTGCAAGTGTATAATAATTAGCCGGCATGGGCCTTACGATACCGCTGTAGGGCGATGGAAAAGATAATCCCTGAGTTAGCGCGTTATCCACACTGATGCCAATGCTAATATCTTCCTTATTTGAGTAAACTCCACCAACCGTACCCATAATCTGAAATCTATGTTGGTTATCAAGTGAAGTATCAAAAATATCTTCGCCCATGGTGATGGTCCGAATCGGCCCTTGATAGGCAAAATAAACGGTTTGCATATCATTATCTGGAAATGCCCATTCTTCGTTTTTGCAAGCGCCAAGTGTTAAGACGAGCGCAAGTAAAATATATACTTTATTTTTCATGATGTTATTTGTTATAGTGAATGAATATTACCATCCCGTGTTTTGTTGCAAAGCATTATACTTTAGCGTTTCGCTGTAAGGAATTGGTCCAAATCTCATATACTCCTGATAGCTTCTTGCTTCTACATTGATTTCCTGATAAGTGCCTTGCGAAATACTCACGCCTTTTACCGGTTCAGTTAATGCTGCGTTCCATCTACGAAGATCCCAGAAACGAAATCCTTCAAAAGCCAATTCTAACCTACGCTCATTCCTAATCAATGTTCTCATGGCATCTTTATCTGTTTTAATCGATTCGAGGTAAGCATCACCATTTGCAGTTCCTACACCGGCCCTCGCACGAATAGCTTTAATGATATCATAAGCAGAATAGGGATTGCCGCCATTTGCTGTAGGCCCCCATGCCTCATTCGCTGCCTCTGCATAGATCAGGAATATTTCGGTATAGCGGATATGTGGCCTATAGTGTTTCTGATTATTTACGGTTGGTGTACGACTAACATCCTGCCTTAACAGTTTTTTCATGTAGTAACCAGTTCTTGTAGAAACTTCTTTTCTATTCAGTCCGTCATCATTCGTTGCCACATCTGTTGTGGTATTGATTACTTTGTTTGTCGGCCCGATCGTATTTCCGTTGTACACTATAAATTTTGCTAAACGCGGATCTCTACCTGTAAATGGGGCGGCAGGATTATATCCGCTCTGTGGCGTGTTGGTAATTGGATAACCGTTTTGCATCGGGAAAGCATTAACCAGATTTTGAGTTGGGTTTATGCGGCCCTGTCCAGACAGGGTTGGTGGATAGTTAGCAGCTTCTAAATCACTATTTGATCCAACATTTGTACGCCAAAGCACTTCTCGGGGACTAGCGCCAGAAGCCAATGCATCAATTTCTGCTTTGTTATCATACCAGGTAACACCATTAGGATCTAAGTTGGCTAACCAGTTATTAAGTGTAAGTACCTGTGCTGCGTAGGTGGCGGCGTCTGCCCATGTGGTAGAATTACCTGTGCTGAAAGCCGGACTTGCGCCAATTAGTGCTACGCGGGCACGAATGGCTTTAGAAATACGACCTGTCATGCGCTGATTAAAAAACTTACCAAAAACGCGGTTATAGGTCTCTACATTAATTCCTGCATATTTTGTCGGGATCTGGCTGGTGCTATTGATATCAGCATAATCTAAAGGAAGCAATTGTTCTGCCTTATCCAAATCACCATAAATCTGTTTAATACAGGCATCAAATGTGGCCCTTGGCTGGTTAAAGTTAGAAGCTGGTGTTTCGGGTTCGAGTACAATAGGGAAACCATATAAATTACCCCCTACTTTTCCGGCATGCGCCTGTAGCATATACGACATTAAGTAGGCTCTCAAAGCATATGCTTCACCTTTTTGCCTGTCGTTAAACATCCTGCTCAACACCGGGTCTTTAGAATCCCAAAGCACCTTGTCCGTCTCTGCCAAAAATAAGTTGATATACTGTATACCTGCTCTTGCATTGGTCCATTGATCTAATGGATTAAATGCAGCGGACCATTGCCCGGTGGCAATTTTCCTAAAATTATTATTGATATCATTACTTACTGCATCATCGGTAGCTACATCGTTAAACGACCAGCCATTTGATGGAAGCCTTGTGTAACCATTTAACAATAACCCATGGGCAAGTGCGGGTTCGGTATAGATGTTCTCAAAATCTCCATTATTTTGTGGAGCGGGGTCGGTAAACTTTTTACAGCCCGAGAGCATCACAACGACAACTATAAATCGTATTAATATTCTGTTCATCTTTTCTAATCTAATATTCAATTAAAACATTGCCTTTACGCCCAGGTTATATAACCTTGTTTGTGGGGCACCCCCTAAATTCAGCTCAAGTATTTCTCTTTCCTTCGCTATGGTTAAAAGATTAAATCCTGCCACATACAGCCMCAGTTCTTTCAACACTTTACTTTTGAACAATTTATCGGAAACTGTGTAGGAGATCTGAACTTTAGATAAATCAAAACGATCTGTATTGTACAACCAGAAATCAGATGCTCTGAAATTATTGTCGCCATTTAAAGTGGTAAGTCGCGGAAAGGTTGCCGTATTTTTTGTTTGAGGCGTCCATCTGTCGCGCACCACTGCCGAATACTTATCGCTTCCGTTAACCCAAAAATAGTTATCGCTTTTCATGGCACTTCCACCCAATCTACCTGTACCCAAAACAAATAGGGTAAAATTTTTCCATTTGGCAGTTACGTTCAATCCTGCTGTAAACGGAGCACCGAACCATCCACCGCGACCAAGATATACCTGATCCTTATCGTCAATGATTTTGTCACCGTTCTGGTCAATATATTTGATATCGCCAGGAGCCAATGCTGATCCAAATGCTGGTTTTGCACTACTAATTCCATCGGCCGCTGCCACTTCACTGGCATCCATGTAAAAACCATTGCTTTTTAATCCCCAGATCGCATCGAGTGGTTTGCCAGCGCGGTATTGATAGCTGTTTTCGTAAGTTAACAGATCGGCACGTTTAGTTGCTTTGGTGGTATAATATGTTCCTGATGCTCCAAAAGTCCAGTCAATCACTCCTATGCGTTTATTAAAATTTAAGTAAAAATCTAAACCGGTACGCTGATCACTATTGTAATTGCTGTAAGGAACAAAAGAAGAACTCGGAAATCCGGTAGTGAAATAGTTTGGATAAAGAACATTAATCTGACCGATAATCCCAGTGATGTTATTTCTAAAAACATTTGCTCCGAAATTAAACTGATTTTTGAACATTCCGCCTTTTATCCCGATACTGATTTCTTTCCTTTTAGCAAAAGTTAAATCCATGTTGGATCCACGGCGCGAATCTGTAGACTGTGTACCTGTACCATCATTCCAAC
>NZ_JBFTQI010000041.1:0-14933 GCF_056398925.1 Pedobacter sp. 01T416_2 | reverse complement strand
CATGAAATTAGTGGTAAAAGAATCATTTATATAAATTTTAATTTAGGACTTTTATTATTGAAATAAGTAATAAATCATTATTTTAAGTTATAATTTACAGGCTAAAATGGACAGTAAAAAATCACCGCTTCGTGCCCAAATGGTAACTCAGGGATGGAAACAATTCCTGACTGCCAGAACCAGGATGCTCAACGCTTATGACATTGCAAAAGAGCAAGAAAGTAACAGAAAGGCAAAGACCAGACATGGTCTTGTAGCAGAAGGCGAATTTAGAAAATGGTTAGCTGAGTTCATTCCCAAACGTTATGGCGTAACCTCAGGCTTTATCATCTCACCTGGTATTTCAAGTTCTGAGCATATGGTTCATTATGATGTGATCATATACGATCAGTTGGAATCCCCAGTATTGTGGATCGAAGACAATCCCGATTCCTCTGACCAAGGAAAATCACTTGCAATCCCTGCAGAATATGTCCTTGCGGTCATAGAGGTGAAATCTGCATTCAATAGAAAGTCCGCAAAGGATGCAGTTGAACACTTGTCAAAGCTCAAGCCATTGCTCGCTCGTGTCGACCCTCCAAACAGTCGTGCCAAGCTCTATCTTCCCGGAAATTTCTTCTGCGCAACAGTATTTTTTGAACTACGAAAAGAGGATGAAAAAGACTTTACTGCATTGGATGAGCTGGTGAATGCGACAATGATCCGAAGATTCTTCGGTGGCATTATACTCCGAGCGGAAACTGAATACAAACGCGACTGCGGAAAAATAATTTTTAGGAATCAAAACGTTGATACCGCAGCTGATCAAAGTACATCATTATCGTTTTGGGCTACATCGAAATCACTGAGGTATAGGGATGATGCATATTTCAGCCTACTTTTGAATTATTCGGAAACATATTTTTCAGAATTTGCATTTGATATCCTTGCCCTATTGAAGGATACCTATCAGCCTCATGTTCTTTCGAGCCTGCACTGCATGGGTTCTACAGCACGGGAAAACGGAAGCTGCATAGAAACGCGATATTTTGATCCCGAAGCTGTCAAAAGATATCAAGAGCAAACAGCGGCAATCCTGAAAGCTCAGGGTTTTGAAGGTTTGGAACCATATCTCTAAAATTTACCTATAATCCCTTATTGTCCTTTCGCGTTAAACTTAAATAAATAATATTTCTGACTGATTTTGCGTAGAACTCTTAAAATAAACGGTATTGACGAAATACATCGTTTTTCTTAACTAAGTGTACGACCCAATCGATTTGTTCCCTCTTCGCCAATCGACTAACAGACAGAAAATCAAAACTTTACAACAATTTTTATTGCCGGTTAGAGGGGATCAATCAATCTTGGTTCATTCAGCTTCAGCCCCATAAAGTTCGTTTTCTGTTGACAATTCCGAAAAAGGTATTTGAAGCTCTTCGATCGTTTTCAACTTCCGAGACTACCAAATACAATGCAAGTATCATTTTATTTCAGGGATATAATATATCTAATGGTTGCTCAATACCATGAGGCAAATTATATAACTGATATTCGTTTGGTGCATAAAAAACAACCCAAATGGACTAAGGATACTTTCTCTCAATAAAAAACTTTAATTTTAAAAATCTAAAATTAATGTACTATATGAATTTAAAGCATAATCCAGCAGGGTTTCCACCTGCGCTCATCATCCACTGGGAAAAATCAGATGGCATCAATTTTGCCATTGCACTGGCAAGGATCACAGGCTGGATGCTTCAGGTAGATTGGTTAACTGGAAGCCAGGAAACAACCGAGGATGAAATGATACCTGTTCGTGCTTATGTGGAAACGAATCAGGATGTCGTTTTTGATTTTACGGGTAAGAAAAGTATTATAGCCTTTAACCAATATGTTATCCGGCCAGCTGCTGCAGGCAGGGTTAGGCCAGACAAGACTTATATCTCAACCCGTTGTTATCAGGAGGAAAAGTTAATAGAAATGCCTATGCGGGTAAAAGCTAACCAGGTGGAAATTGAGCGGGCAACAAAGGCCATATTGGCCAATCCTAATTTTTTAAAATTAATTCCTAAAAGACGAAACCCGGAAATCCCGGCTTACCTGGCTTCTAAATTTTCACATGGGAACTGTATTCCCTTTGCCCAGGCCTTATCTGAACTAACGGGGTCACCCGTTATGGGCATTTCAGTTTCCCGCTATCACCGCGATTGTGGAAATAAATTAGGTTTTTGCCATGTAGTTGTCGTACATCCGGATGGTATAGTGGAGGACTCATGGGGCAAACAGACCTTAAAACAAGTATTGGATAGATTTTATATTCTGGATTATACTATGACGGAAGATATTTATTTATTCCACCAAGCACGTCAGAAATTCGAATCTGCTCAGTATTATGAGGATGCTTATTTTCTCGCAAAATCTATTCTAATGCAAAAAACTGATAATTAACTTATTTTTTGACCGATTGTCTCACTTTATTTAAATATTTACCTTGTAATTCAATTAGCAACAATCAACCAATGACTAAAATTAACACTCAACAAAGCCTCAAGGCCCGGTTTCCTTGGATTGGTAAAGGATTATGGGGAATCTTGAAAATCATCCTTTTTATAATTGTTTTTGCTCCATTTCTTCTGGGCTTATTAAAGTGCTTTTTACTGCTTTTGGAAGATGATGATCGCTTTATTACCCTTACCGCTTATGGTTTTGCAATTTTTCTGGGGGTTTCGACAATGCTCTTCAACTGGCAACGGAGTACCAAAGATAAAAACCTAGCTGGAAAGCTTTACCGATATGCGGTAGATTCGGTACTTTGCTGTTTTTGTTTTTTGATGGCGGTGGTATGTAAATATTTATTTTCGGAAAAACTGGCCTTGAGCATTGTACTTTTTGATTTTTTAAAGGATTACTATTTTATCTTAAAATGGACATCATTTATCTGGCTGGCAGTTGTAATGTTACTTGCAGGGGATATTTTTATAAGTTTTTTCCATTTGTATGTTAAAGAGAGGGATAAGGAGGAAAAAACAAGCTGATTCTTAATCCACCGGTTCATCTGGAAATTTCATTTGAGTATCCATCTTTCCAAAAATAAGTTTGACGATTTCATTATCTCCAAGGTTCTTATTTGTCCACTTTTGGTTTATTGTATCATAACCCCTAAGGTTTTTGATGTGTTCCGGATTAAAATTGAAGTTGATAAATCCTTGTTCGGATATCGTTTTTTTAAGGCCGGTAAAATCTACCCTATTTGAAAAGAATGGCGCATACTGATAATCATGGAAGAAGAATGGCGGACAAAATTTTTGTTTAAGATTTACCTCCCCTTTCATGTAATCATCAAGAAGGTTACCCGGAAGCAGGAACTCAAACATCATATTTCCAAAATATAACATACAGACGTGGGAGATGAGTTTGGTGGACGCGGTCATACGCTTAAATATCCGTATTTCTGGTCTGGGATATTCTAAAGGTAAGGCATATTCATGAACTGTGGCAAACAAGGAAAAATCTTGATTAAAGGCATTATCCAGTATAAAGAGCCTTAGGGGTTCATAGTTTGAAAGCTCTGATTCAGGTAATAGGCAATAAGCCATTTTACAAAAGATTTTGTAAACATTTATTGGAGTGTAAGGACTCTTCTTATAGGATAATTTTGCGCTGCCAGTTTTTAGATTAATTTCCAATGGCAAGCCCTCATTTTCCACTTCAGTGACTTTTGCCCCATACATGACTGTAGGCTTAGCGCTTAAGGGACTGCCTGGAACCTTAAACTGGGGAACCCTGTTTTTTTTTCCCTCTCTTGAGAACAAACTATTCAGCGGGCCTAAATAAGCTGATAGATCAGTTTCAAATGCAGAAAACCGGCTATTACATGCATCACATTCATCCTGACAAATCAGGGTTTTGTTTCCCAGAAATTCAGGAATTAGATGAGCATCCATTTTAAAGTTGACTTCAGGCATTCGTTTTTTACAAAACCTGCAACATCGTTCTTTTTTTGGTATCCAGTGTTTATTTGCTTCCTCCGGGCAGCTTACTAATACCTGGATGGCATAATCTTTTGCAAATTCCGCCAGACTATCCATGTGCTCAGGATTTGTATAGTAATTCAGTTGACCTTTATTCATATCTGGTAAGCGGTTATTTACCTTATTTACTTCAGACAAAATAACTAAAAGATTTCATTTTTTAACCGTTTAAGCAAAAACTCCATAGTCTGGTGGATAACTTATTTAGCTTGATGGACAGTTTGTTGTTAAATTAGCAACAAACGCTTTTCAAATGATGGATTATTCCAACTTATTACAAAAACTACGGGCCAAGCTAGGCAACAACCAGATGTCAGTTATGGTGGGTTCAGGATTCAGCAAAAATGTTAGTCCCCTCTTCCCCACCTGGTATGAACTGCTGTTAGACTTGATGAGAGCACAGTACGGGGCGGAACTTTCCCGGGAATATTATAATCTTCCACCTATTAAACGTAAACAGCACAAGGAAGAACAATATATAGATATTAGGTTTAAAGAATTACTACGGCAAAAAGGATACCTCCAGGTAGTTTCGGATTATATCCGAGAGCATTCCATTGAATCTATTGCTACATACATCGAAAAAAGAACACCTTATGTACATCAGGAACGGTCTCAAATCCTATTGTCTATGGGCGAAATCCAAAAGTCCCTAGATTTTGAGGATTTGGATTTGCACCGAGCATTAATTGGTTTGGGCTGGAACAATATTTACACAACCAATTATGACCATTTACTTGATATATGTGTAAGTGAACAACTTCCTAATGACCTCAGGAATGAAATCCAGCTTTTGGAAAAAGAAGTTGCTTCCCTATTACTGGAATATAGTAATTTCGAAAAATCACTTTCTGAAATTGAAGTCAAGATTTATGAGCAAGAGAACAATATAGGTATACAAGGCACGGATGGCATGACCACTTCCAAACCTGATGATTTGGAGGAACTACGAGAAAAAAGGGATAAAATTAATACACAACTCAGAAACCTCGAAAGACAGGCCAGTCTTAAAAGTAGTCAGATAGACAAAAAAGAAAAGCTACTAAATGACTGTTTTACAATTGTTACTGAGGCGAGTAAGCTGAAAATCAAACGGAATAAAAATATCATTAAGCTGCACGGCTCTTTACGGACACCAAAGCAGATTGAAAATTTTGAATTTGGTTTTGATGGGGACCATAAATGCCAGTACATTATTTCTCAGGAAGATTACGATCAATATCCTCACCTTCACGAACCATTTACCCAATTAATGCGAATTTCCCTTCTACAGGAGTCTTTTTGTCTAGTGGGTTTTTCGGCGGATGATCCAAATTTCATTGCATGGATTACCTGGGTGAGGGATGTGCTGCAAAGGGGCAATAAAAAAGGGGAACCAAAGGAGGTGAAGATCTACCTAATTGATGTAAATAACGACAAAATTTCTCCAGATCGTTTATTGTTTTTTGAAAACCATAATATCAAAAGGATTCCTTTGCAGGATGAGTCGCTCCAGGGGTTGCTTGCTTCCTTTATGGAAAAGGAAACTGGACAACCTACCTATAAAGATTACCTGAGCGCCTTTGTTTCATTTCTTGCGGACGATGATAATGCGGAGCCCATGATTCCACTAGCGGATACCACGCATATTTCAGAGTGGCAAGATATCTGGAAAGACCGGACAACTTTAAGAAGTGAACCTCGTCAGGACCCTGAAAAAGTACAAGAAAATTTAAGACGTTTAAAAGCTCTTGCAACTCCTATTTACATCCCAGACATAAGGTATACGGATACACAGCTCAGTTTTATTCAGTTTTATGATAATTACAGACTGCGGCGATATGATGCTAAAAAATCCAGCAAGTTAAAAGCTGGGATCAACCCTGCTGAAATGAAGCTGTTGGCTTTCGCTTTTAAGGATTCGATGCTTCCTCTTGATTACGCTTTCCACCCAGAAATGAAAGCTGAATTCCTGAAATCAGGCAATAATAAAATCATTATGGAGGAAGCTGTAGGGCTTTCTAATGCGCTGACCGGAGGCAAAAAATCACCGGACAATATGGGTGAGAAAATTTACCAGTTGGCTTTTAATTTTAAATTCAGACAGCTTAAAAAAAAGCTCGATCAATGGGATGCGCAAGGAATAGAAATTCTTCAAAAAGCAGGTTTGTTATCGCTTTGGGATAAATCAAAAACTGGTTCTTACACTAAAACAATGTTAAGCCCGCAGCATCAAATAGAACCCGAAATATGCTTATATTTAAATGAATTACTAATTTGTAACAGCGATTGGCATAGCCAAAAAAAATTAAAGCAAATCGTTACTGCTTATTCAAAGCAAGGTTTTACCCAGCTATCAGATAACTTTAAATATTTAAAAAACTCACTCAAACCAACTTTTCAAAAGATAGAAACTTTAGGTTCAGGCCGTTATTCCATCAGTCGTGATGATGACCACTGGGAAAAAGTGCGAAGCGAGGTAACTACTGTCCGTTTTCTATATTTAATGTTGTATAGTGGCACTCAATTAAGCCATACGCAAACCCTTCATTTGAAGGCAACAGAGTGGCTTGAATTAATGAGCAATGCCTATGAAATTTATCCTGAAGCCATTCTGTTTTATTCACTTCAAGTAAGTGAGCGTGACTTTTGTGTTAGGATAGCTCAGGAATATGTAAGTAATCAAAAGATAAGCCAGCAAGTCAAAAATCGCATAGCGGTAAACCTGTTTGCTGCAATACGTTCTGCACCAGAAAGAATGGGAGATAATATAATCTCCTTTTTATCCACCTTTCTCATTGTTGTTCCACCTGAAGTTTGGCAGTACCGGTTTATGAAGGAATGGAATAGAAACGTTTCTAATAGAGCGGCATTTCGTGAGCAACACCGAAATCCTTTTGCAAAATTGGTTTACGCTGCTGCCAATTATATGGAGGATAAACATTTGTTGTTGCAGCTGATATCAGATTGCCTTTCTGCCACAATTAACCAAAACAAAGAAATCCAGTTGGATTATACATATTATATCCAACGAAACTATTACTATACACGTATTTCGAGGGATGATGATGATTTTGGTATAATAGATGAGACCATATCCAAAATCACAGGCACCATCTCCGAAAAGCGATTAAATTGCTTCTATGTATTGGCCAATTTGAACATTTTGCTCACCCAGGAACAAAAAAATGAAATTAAAAAGGTGTTGGCATTACTGGATTTTACTAAAATCTCAGATAGCCGTTTCTGGGAAGTGGCCATTTACATTGCGGATGGTGACGTCCTATTAATTGAAAAAGTCAAGAGCGTCGTTCTCATTTCATCTAAATTATGGGATACAGGCTATAGGGGGAAAGCTGAAAATGGTCGCACCAGCTGGAGCCACGCTGATCCAATTAACCTGAAGAACTTGTCCCTAAAGCAAAACAGGACTTGGGGAATAAACTGGTCCGATATTGAGCTGAAAAATTTATCAGACATTTTACTTGGTAAGGCAGGTGAATTTAAACTCATCATGAGGCATGATAATCAGATGTTTAGTTATTTTAAACTCTCTGAGGTGATGGATTGGTTTTTGTTTGAACATCAGGCCTCTCTCAGTACCTACAAAAACTATAAGCCCTTAAAAGAGTTAATACAAAGTTTTCATCTGTATAATAGTCATTTTGACGCTTTGGAAGATGGCCTGACCAGTCTGGAAAAAGCAGATGTTGTTTGGGCACTTGGGGATTTGGCAGCGAATTTCAATAATAAAGAGGCTGAGGATAGGCATGTTATCATGGTTTTAAACAAGATTCTTTTTCAGGCGGAACCTGCTGTAGAAGCGGCTCTGGGATATATGGTGTATTGGATTGAAGTGGAAGTGGAAAGCAAAAAAGAATTCTGGAACAGTAAAGAGGTTATCCTGAGTATTTTGAGGAAATATCGTTATCATCCGCTAGCCAAAACAGAAAAGACTTATAGTGATTATCAGCTTTGCCGGATTGCATTGGCTTTTCACCCCTATTCCAAACCTGATAACGATTTAAACTGGTGGATTGAGCAGGCAAGAAATTCCCCTTATAACTCCATCAGGCAATTGGTCCAAAGAAAAGATAACAAAATGGAGCTGGATTAAAGAATAAGCCTAGATTTCGCTGGGTTGACCATCTAACTGCGGAATATTGTGTCAATGCTTTTTTGGTTAATGTTAACCACCACAACATTTACAGCTGAGAAAATTAAAGTATCTAGTCTAAAATCTTGAAATGATCAATTTCTCACGGAATAGTTTGGTTAGTGATAACTGAAATCTCTAAAAATAGGTCTTTCTAATAACGAAATTCCCTAGTATGGTGAAGTTTGGTGATGACACATTCCGGGTGATCCTGTTCAATAATGTGTGCTAAAACGAGATTGTCCTCTTTAGGATACATTTTAATCGTGGGTGGTTGATTCATTTAATCAGTTAACTTTATGATTTACATAATTCGGCTAGGTCAACCATGCTTCTAGAATTAACATCATCCCATCTCGCTACACCTCTGTAACATGGCTTGAGAATTAATTGGTCTTCAAATAAGCGTAATCCATTACGATAACCTGAAAACGCCCTTCCATGGCGATGGTTGAGTCGATAATAAAATCAAACATCAGGCGAACGGCAATTTCTTCTGCACTTTCTACAATTTCACCCGTGTTGTTGATACCCTTTTCGGGTGGAAGGTTTTGGAGCCTTAGAGCTCTTTTAAGAATAAAGTCAAATTTAATTTGAGCCTCATCTAAACATAATCAGCTTTGAACCCACACCTGGATCAACAGCACGCACCTATTTACCTATCATTGCTTCGGTAAGAAATTAAGCTCTCACGATTCGGGGAATTTCGGTTAAAAACCTAAATCATTCCATATTTGTACTCTGGAACGTTGTTAAATCCAACATTTGATCCGATGAAAACTACCATTCATCTGTAAGCTTGGCCCTAAATCAATGACATTATCTTCTGTTGAGCATCACCTTCAACTGCTTTACAACAACAAATCCAACTCGATCTGGTTAAGAACGGGTGTCATCAGATCGACATCCACATTTGCAGTCTCCAGAGTGACCAGCAGACTATACCTGACTATCGAATCCGTTTTCCCTAGCTTCTTGCGGCTCCTGTACCACCCGGGCTTTGGATAAATGGCGATCTTGTTGCGTACGGCCATATCAGCTCCCGACATCGTTACAAAATCTTTTTTCACTGACCCTCTTGAACGGACACGCTTGATCGACCATCGTTCCTCTGTATTGTCCACCTGGTCTTCGTCAAGCTCGGCCGCTTTGGAAATCCGCCGCTTAAACTGATCCAGTGTTTCACGTTCCTTTATTACCGCAAATTCCAAAGCATGCGAATGATAATGAAAATTGTTTACGTAACGTTTGTTCTTACTGCCTGGGTTGGGTTCAATAAAATAGGATAAAGTAACCTTTAGGGTGACGTCCTGATCAAAAAGTTCTCCCGAGAGTACCGCATCCGGCCAGGGAAGATCAAACAGGTGGTATTCCTTGCTCTTCCCCGATGACTTTACCAAATGATAAGGCTGAATCTCCCGCTCAGCAATTAATGTCAGGCTATTGCTTGCACTGTAGAGTGCATCATCCAGGACAGGAACACCATATCCGACAGATCTGAGTAAAAGTTTCCTATCAGTTTCATTCAGTTCATTAAAATCACGGTTCCCAAGCATATTTGCTGTCCAGTCAGCCGAATGAACCATCAGCGCCCGTATGGTCTCCGGCCAGAAACTGGGGTATGCGGCCCTTAACTGAGCGGCCATTTTAGCTGCAAGTCCGGCGGCACCGCTGGTATCTCCGAATGGTAGAAAGGTATACCTGGGATACTCTTTATCAGCTGTCAACAACTTTAGGCTATAGTGATCAGACACTGCCACACCGTCGGTACTGCAATTTCCGCCTTCCATCACAATGTCCGGTTTAATTGGCCACTGGCTTTCCCATAATATGGAAGTTGAATTACTTGGCGCCATTCCACCATTGGGCGCAAGATGCATATAACCTGTTGCAGGATCAATTCGGTCTTTTCGGGTATAGCTGCCAACGGTAACCGCGTTGTACGCCTGTGCAGGATCATGCACTGACTCCATCAGGTTTAAGTCGGGATAGTCTTCGTGGTTCACAGAAACAACGTTTCCGCTGCTCACTATGATCAGTTGCGGCGCAGTAGGATCTAAGGTAGAACCGAATGCGATCTTATCGACGGCTGCAGACCAGGCAGAAGGGCGGCCCTTAAAAGCAAAATCCTTGTCCGTAATGGTTAAACAGAATACCCTTGGGTTAGCAGGCCGGTCGACAAAAGGCGTACTGGCCGCGTACTCAGTAACGGCACCATAGAGTTCGGGATCATTGGGATCAGCGAGGTTAATGATCTTAAAAGACTCCAGTCCGTGCGTGATCCTGATCCTTCCCCTTTCGGCAAGCGCATCAACCATATCGCCATAGAGTGCAAGTCCGGCAACCCCAGTACCGTGTCCGCCATTTGGCCAATCATCGCCGGAGCCCCAATCATCGGGTTTATAAGAATATAAGCGTTCATCGGGTAGAAAACTGCTAATCAAGGGATGTACATTGTTGACGCCACTATCCAAAAGGCAGATTAATACCGAATTTTCATCCAGCGCCACATCGGTACGGCCGATAAGTTCCTCCATCCACTGCGCGTTATCTTCATATTCCTCATCCTTATGGCAGATAAAATCAGCTGTTTCCTGAGGCTTACGGATTTCTGAGAGATTGTCCAACAGCATCAATGAACCTGAAAGTTGCTCGGCTGTTCCCTTTACCAGTCTTACCCGGTGCTCTGCAAAGGCAAGCTCTGAGGATCCGACCAAAACCCCTGCTAAAGCCAGGTTTTCCAGTACCCTCGCTATCCTGAACTGATCATTTCCGGTTTTACGGAACCAAACCTCCCACCACACAACTGCACCCTCATCTGGAAAGGGAAACTCAGGCTCATCCGCCCAGAAAGATTTCAAGGTAGCAGACCTGATATTTTCGATATTGGTAAAAAGCGAGTAATAGCTTGGCCTTCCGGTATCCTGCCCGCGGTAACGGCCATTCTTGGTCAAATAATCCAGTACCTTATCGATAAACATTCCCACGCCGCCTTCGGTCATCATCAGGGTAATGCAATACCTGTATTCCAGCCCGTCCTCGGTTTCCCGAAATTCCTCCCTGATGTTGAGTATCTGAAAAAGCGGATCATCCCGGTCCTGATCCATATTTTTATAGTCCAGCTGAAATCCCCATTCTGAAATAAAATCTACATAAATGGCATCATCACGAACGATCCCTTCGGGCAAGTCGACATCGGCAGGAATATCAAACCGTTGCCTGATGGCCTCCAGTTGGTTAAGAATTCGGTTTCCGTGTAAATTTCTGTTTCTCTGGGCAAGTTCGAGACCACTTCCAAAAGGGGTTCGTGGATAAACGTAGTCCAGGCTCTGGGCAAAGCCCTCGAGTTTAATGTGTCTTTGGGGATTCTGTCTGGCCATATTTGAGAGGTGCTTTTTTAGATAACGATTTTTGTATTTCTAAAGAATCCAGTTTCATTGAACCAGACAAAATCATTTCCTTAATAGCCTCTTCACATGCCTTAGTAATATCCGAATAATTCAGTCCGACAGCCAGTTCGGCTATCTTCGCATAATTCGGTTTCTTTGAGAACGAGAACCCTTTTGTTGCTTTTTTTATTGTATCACTTACCTGCTGCAGGTCGGGCAGCGGATAACTTACCACGTCATCAAATCTGCGAAATAAGGCCCTGTCAAGACTTTCCGGAAGGTTTGTTGCCGCTACGATGATACTGTTGCTTTGATCTTTTTCAATGTTGATCAGAAAACTGTTAAGTACCCTTTTGATCTCCCCAATATCCTGCCCCCTGTCCCTGTGCGAACCAATAGAGTCAAACTCATCGAACAGGTAAACCGCCCTGTGATCTTCCATGGCATCAAAGATCATCCTCAGCTTTGCAATGGACTCACCGAGGTATTTGGACATCAATCCATCCAATCTGATAATATATACAGATAAACCCAGCTCACCGGCAATGGCTTGTGCAGTCATCGTTTTTCCTGTCCCTGGAAGTCCGGTCAGCAGCAGTTTTCTTCTCGGGGAAAGATTGTGTTTCTTCAGCAGCTCCCAATTTTTTTGTTCATGGATCAACTTGGTCAACGCCTCTTTCACAGTAGGCGCCAGTACCATGGCACGAAGGTCTATCCGCGGATTAAAGACCTCGATCAGCTCTTTCAGTTCCCGTTTAGGGGCGGAAATTGAAACAGTTTTCGGTGATTCCAAAAACGCAACAGACTTGTCTTTTTTTGCCTTTTCGATCAATTGCTTCAGCTCCTGGGCGACCATGGTATGTCCCTGCCGCGCCTCGGAAGCCGCAATCTGCATAGCAGTAGCAAAGAAACGATGTTCATCGTCCTCCGCGTAAGATTTAATAAGGCTCTTGATTTGATCTGCTGCTGCCATTTTGCAAAAGTATACATTTTTTAGCTGGCGTTAATATCAAAAGCGCCAAATCTTTAGTCCTATAATATCGTAAATTATTTCTGTATTATCCGCTGTTGCTACACCCTTGTTACATCGGATGCACGGCGTATGACTATAAATTGTTCATCGGAGCTACCTACCATTATAAATCTACGTCGTTATTTTTTCAAGCATCGTAATAACATTTGCATGCTTGCTGGATATCTTAAATTAATTTAAAGCTTCATATGATCTATTGATATCATAGGCTTCGCCTCGCATAAAAGAGTTAAAAAAGTTAATCATAATCTGATCGAGCAAAGGCTGTCCATTGTAAACATCTAGGATAGATGGGAAAAGCTTAATGTAATCGGCAACAAAAACCCCCAACAAAAACATTGAACTTTTTACATTAAAATTCACCAGCCCAAAAAAATGAGAGTCTTCAACTTGAAACATATTGCCAAATTGAAAGACTGAAACATTGGAGGGGTGCGAGCTGAGTGAAAAATATGTGTACATATTATCCATTACCTTTGGCCGGACTCCTGCCCTTTCGATAAACTCCTGAAAGCCAGCCACACCTTTGAGCTGGCCGTTTTCGAATCTGATATTATACTCCTTTCCGGTAATCTTATTATAAATATGATCCTTTTCCCGCTGGGAAAGTTTTTTAAAAAGCGCTGTCTGTTCGATTTCCGATTTCAAATCTTCAATCTGCTGCCTTTCTTTTTTAGCTTTTTCAATTATCTCTTCATTAATCAACGCGGTGGTAAATTTTTGCCGATAGCTTAATCCAGCACTTACCCATAAGTTGTAAAGGATTAGCAGCTCGTCACCTGGTTTGGTCTGTAGATAGATAAGATTGAACATTCCTACGGTTTCAAAAATTGTTCTAACTAAAGAACCTACCACAAGTGGATCTATTATTTTATTCAATTTAGCACCTGTTTTAGAGGTAAACTCAACTCCCTTGATGATCTGCTTTAAGTGTAAGAGCTTGGTAAACAGCATCTGATTGACCAATATTGCGTCTTTCAATTCTCTTGGGGTTTCGGCCTCGGCTTTAAATGCCAATATTGTCTTAAAGAAATATTCCAGAAAAATATCGATCATTTCATCTACATCTTCTTTTGTCTCAAGCCTTGACAAACGTTGATATTCAACCCGTAACTGATCTTTGGTCATTATCTGATTTTATGTGATTTATCCAGTTTACGATGGCAAAGGGATGCAWTAGTCATTATTTCTATAGCGTCCTGTTCAGACATTGCCCAATCTGTTTTAGGAACGTGGGCAGTCGTATTCCTAAACATCCCAAAGAAACCGATAAGAAGGTTTGCAAAGCCTTTGTGCTCGCTCACATCGGTTTCAGTTGTGAAATTATTGATGATCAATATTGGAGAGGCGGATGAAAATACCTCGGCAACCAGCTTACCGCCATCATTGGTCAGATTAGCCAGGTCTCGGATGCGGTCCGCCACACCTTTTGTTGTTTCAAATACCGCATGAAAATAATTATCCACTAAAAGCTCAGCCTTACAGTATCTGTAAATGGCCTGGTGAAGCCCCCTGACTTCCAGTTTATCGAGCAGGCTTTCCGCACGCTTCTGAGCCTGATCGATGGTTTTCGCGACAGTTTTCCCCTTGAAGCGGCCTTCAATGGTGTATTCTATTCCAAGGAAAGAAAGTGATTCATTTATAGAGGTGACTATCCCGAAAAAAAAATCGGTACCGAATTTGAGGAACCTGGAGGGGTGTAAGGCAATTTGTATAAACCTTAGGATATCATTGGAATTTTTGGCGTAAAATTGCTTTTGTTCGAAAGCATTTACAAGACGTTTCCACTTGGTAATATCGGGAGTGGGATTTTCTATCTTGCATTCCTGAAGATACCGATTGATATCCGTTCCGGACAAACCGTGACTGATATCTCCCAACGACCTGCAGATTGATTCCAGTACGTGGGGAGGAATTTTCTCAAACACCCTACTCATTCCTAGCTTTTAAAACAGGCTTTATCAATCCTTTTTCTAGATCAAAGAAATGGCTCCCGGAATATTGACATGTCTAAATAGCGTTCCGACAGTCATCCTGTCCTGGGAGCTAATGGGCATGTTTATCAAAAGGCGCTTAGCCCGCAAATCATCCTGGGTGAATTTTACTGGCATTGACTCGTAAAGTGCCATTTCCTTTTCATTAAGAAACCAGCTTTCGCAATCCTTATGGACATATTCACAATCATTGTGTACCGAATAGGAAATGTCGTTTTCGTAATTACTGAAGTTGAGGAACCTGGTGATCTCTGCAAGCTCCAAAAACTCTTCGCGTGTATAATTGGCAGCTGTGATATACTCATGGCCAAATTTCTTTGGTGCGTTGCTATAAAAGTCTGCCCATTTTTTTGGCACACATGCTAATAG
>NZ_JBFTQI010000040.1:0-15278 GCF_056398925.1 Pedobacter sp. 01T416_2 | reverse complement strand
CCAATGCATACACCATTTTACATGCTCAGTATCATTACTCCTTAACCAAAATCCATCTATATTAGGACGGAATTTGGCCAGCCACCTTGGATATCCCCCGCCGGCCCATTCCGCACAAATGAAGGGTCCGGGGCGCACAATCGTGTAAAGGCCAAATTCTCTCTGCGCCATATGCAGCCACTCCTGCAGGTCTGAAAAATCAAACTGTGACTGATCCTGAATATCTTTTGGCATGTTCCGTTCGTGCCAGTTCCATGGTATATAGGTTTCTACGGTGTTAAAACCGGCAGCCTTTATTTTTTGAAACCGGTCTTTCCACAATGCTTTTGGGCACCTGAAATAATGGAATGCAGCGCTATATATAAAGATCTCTTTGTCGTTTATTTTTAAGGAACTACCATTATAAGACACCGTTTGGTGATCAGATCGATGGTTTTTACGAGGATCAGAATGAACCCGAGCCTGCGCGGAGGTATAGCAAAAACAGATTAGAACTATAATGGAAACGGATATTTTAATGTTAATTTTCATTTTTATAATGATAAGACTTCCTGCAACGACTGAACCAAAGTTTTATTGACCGTTTTTTAATCACCCTCATTGTTTTTCGCATAAGGCTGGTTCTCTCCTTTAAAATGGAACCAGTTAAAATCGGCATAGCCACCTTCTTCCTTTTTTGTACTGTAAGTAAGCAGCGCAAAGCGGTTTGCTGTCCAGTCATATCCAAGGGCCATCTTTAGCTGATTGCCGAAAGAAATAAATTTTTGACCGTCTGTGCTATATGAAAATGTTGCTGTAAAATCGATATGTGTTAAGTTTGCCCTTATCCAGAGTTTGTTCTGGCTAAAGTTTTTAATGCTATCTATTACTTTTCCATTGTTCACCATGATAAGTGTTTTTTGATTCCCGTCCTTTCTAACAGCGATATAGGCATAAGGCGATTGAAAGATGCCGAAACCGGCAATATTTCCATCTTTTAACTGGGAAACATCCATTTCAACCGTTCCCGCTGATAGGGGGCCCTGCACCCTTTGGGTGAGCGTGTTACGGGCTGTGGTCAGCGCTGATGCTTCGGTGGCGCGCAGGCGTAAATAACCCTTTCTTTCTTTCAGCGACCATTTTTTGTTGTCAGGATTATGGTTCCATTGCCATTGTAGCCCCAGTGTAGCGGAACTGAACTCATCTGATGCTGCAACCGTAGTAACCGGATATTTTTTTTTGACATCAGGTTTCTGATATACCAAAACACCTTTGCCGTCTTTGCCGAGCATAGGCCAGCCATCTACCCAGTTAACAGGCTCCAGGTTGGGTGTACGCCCGATAGGGCCACGGTCCTGCATAATGATAAACCACCACGAACCATCTTTGAGCTGGACCATTCCACCCTGATGCAGTCCGTTACCAGGATAGGTATGATCGTCATTAATGACTACTTTAGATTCGTAAGGGCCATAGATATTGTCTGATCTCAGGCAAACCTGTCGGCCTTTTGTGCCGCCGGTAGATCCCAGGATATAATACTTTCCCTTAAATTTGTACATGTGGGAGCCTTCCAGATAAGGGTATTGGGGATTATTATAAATTTCCTTTTGAGGGGTTTTTACCGATAAAGCATCGGCATTTAATTCTGTAATGTAGAGTTTCTGCTGTCCATGCGCAACATACACTTTGCCGTCATCATCGAAAAACAAACCTGGATCATACAGGTATTCAGGAAAGATTGTTCTCGTCCATGGACCTTTGATATCTTTTGCGGTACACATCGAAAAATTACCCTTTTCCTTGCCCCAATTGGGTGTGCAGAAGCCGACATAAAAAAGACCGTTTCGGTGTCTGATCGTAGCTGCCCACGAACCCCTTAAATACCTGTCGCCGCCTTTCAGGTCATACCGTGGATCTTCATCATAACGCTCAAGGGCATAACCGGCCATTTCCCAGTTCACCAGATCTTTAGATTTTAATACCGGACATCCCGGTACGTAGTGCATGCTGGTAGATACGAAATAGAATTCGTCATCAACCCTAATCAGGTCAGGATCGGGCCAATCACCCCAAAGTATAGGGTTTTTATAGGTTCCGTTGCCGTTATCCGCTGTCCATATAGGTTTTGCAGGAGATTGTGCCAACAGATGTGAAGAATATAATAAAAATGCGAAATGTAAAATCAGGGTTATTTTTTTCATCATTTAAAATTTATGGGCTAAAAGATGCTGCCCTTATAAATGTATCGGCTTTTTGGTTAGGATATAAAGATAAAGGGGTAAATAAATTACCCCTTTATCACTAATTTATAAAATATAAGCCATTGATTAACGGCTTTTAGTATCCTGGATTCTGTTTCAATGAATGGTTAATGTCAAATTCTTTCTGTGGAATAGGCCACAGGTAGTTTTTAGGGTCGAATGTTCTCGATCCTGCTACAAAATTTGAATTTGGGGTTAAAGTCAAGGCACCGTTGGCGGGGTTTACCGATCCCTTTAAACAGCCCTTTACATCTCCATTTAATACATCTGCACCAATTTTCCAACGTTGTATATCATACCAACGTAAACCTTCGCCTGCCAGTTCGGCCCTTCTTTCGCGGCGGATAAGTGCCCGTAATGAAGTCTGGTCAGGATACATCGCTGAAGTTACCGCAGGCATATTTACCGTAGGGCGTTGCCTTACCAGGTTAATGGCATTATAAACCGAAGCATCAATCTGGTTGGCTTCAATTTTTGCCTCTGCATAGGTCAGTAAAATTTCTGCGTAGCGGATAACAATAATACTTCCTCCGGTATTCCACACATCAGTTCCATAGGCGGTATTGTTATAATCGTCAATATTAGCAAGGTACTTTTTAAAGTTATATCCGGTTGGAGAGGCATTGTTGTTACCCACAAGATCGCTAGAAGATGCACTTATAGGATCGAAGTAAGAACCCATATACGATAATCCTGGGCGGATAACAGTTGCATCTAAACGTGGATCTCTGTTTGTATAAGGTTGAACTGCATTATATGTGCCGTCTTGCTGGATCGTTTTTCCGTTTGTGGTTTCGTATGCATCTACCAGTGCCTGTGTTGGTGCCATTGAGCTCCATCCACCAGAAGAATTGGGAAGTGCAGCGCCAAGTACCCACTCAGCATTGTCGTTCTGTAGATACTGTACATCTAAGATTACCTCTGCGTTATTGCTATTCTGTGGACGAAACAATCCTTCGTAATCAGGAAACAGTGTATAATTGAAGGGTGCAGTCATCAGCTGCTGGGCTGTGGCAATACAATCGGTATATTTTGCATTGAACAGCTCTGTCCTTGCTTTCAGAGCGAGTGCTGCACCACGTGTAATGCGGCCTATATCACTGCCCGAATAACTAACAGGCAATGAAGGTGCAATACTGGCGAGTTCCTGAAGAATAAAATCAACAACCTGAGCTTTCGGTGTACGTTGCAGCTTATTGGCCTCATCGGTCGAAAGGTTGTGCAGTGGAAATGGGACATCGCCATAAACCTGGCTTAAGATGGCATATTTATAAGCCCTTAAAAACCTGGCTTCACTTTTCATTCTGGTTTTTAACGTATTGTCGAGTGATGCCGAGGGAACTTTATCCACATTATCCAAAAACCAGTTACATCGTTGAATAGTTGTATAAGAGTATTTGTTTACCCCTGGGTCAGTAGCGGTAGCCAGTCCTGAGGCAAAGGTTTCATAACCTTCCCATGGAAACTGGTCAATGCCGTTGTCAGATATACAATCGTCGTATATTACATTATCGCCCGATTCCCAGCCGCTATAACATCCGGTTAGTGCCGCATTGGCATCCGCTTTTGATGCCCATAAGGTACTATTGCTGTATTGATCTAATGGTTTGGTATTTAGTATGTCTTTCTTACAGCCCGTAATTACAGCTGTAGAGAGAAGTATATAGATTAATTTCTTTTTCATCTGTTTGTTTTTTAAAATGTTACATTAAGGCCAAATGTATTTACCAATACTTGTGGGTAGTTATAAACGCTTCCTGCTGATCCGGATGCTGTGCTTGAGCTACTGGCTGCTCCTAGTTCAGGATCTATCCATTTGTAGTATTTGGTAAAGGTTAACAGGTTTTGACCGCTGTAATAAACTTTAACATTGTTTAAGCCTAATGTTTTAACCACATTTTTTGGAAGCGTATAGGCTAATGTTACGTTTTTAAGGCGCAGGTAAGAAGCATCTTTAACCCAGAAAGACGAAGGCGTACCAGTCGGATCGTTCTGTTTATAGCTGTACCATAACCTTGGGAAATCGGCATTGGTATTGGTTGGTGTCCATCTGTCCAAAAATACACTTGTAGGTTTTTGCACATCTGGTCCAACTTGTCCGATAAGGTTACCGCCCATGGCTTTTACAGCGGCAGCGCCCTGGAAGAATAAGGATAGTTCGAAACTTTTATAGCTGGAAGAGAAAGTAAGGCCATAATTGATTTTTGGATAAAAACTACCCAAATCAACTTTATCATTAGCATCTATTTTGCCATCGTTATTCTGGTCTTTATATTGTATATCGCCTGCAGCCACCTTATTGTTTAATACAGCTGTTCCGGTTACATCGGCCTGCGTTTTATAAATACCTAAAGCCTCATAGCCATACAGCGAATAAAAAGAGGTACCCACATCATAGAAGGTATTATCGTTAATTACTTTACCTCCTGTTAACTTGGTTACTTTATTTTCAATAAAAGAAATATTACCATTAAGGCTATAATTAAATTCTCCGGCTTTATCCTTGTACCCTGCACTGAACTCTATACCTTTATTGGTCATCTCACCATCAACATTTACATATGGAGCGGTAAAGGCATAGGTAGCGCTAGCCTGGGTCCGCATTAACGGATTTGATGTTTTTCTTTCGAAATAGTCCACTGAAATATCCAGCTTGTTATTTAAGAATGTAGCATCGATACCAGCACCCATTGATTGGGTTTTTTCCCATTGTAACAGAGGGTTTGCACCCGCATTTGGTGATAGGCCGGTTACCAGTACCTGATTAAACGAGTAGGTTTGTCCGCCCGCAATAGATTCGAAATAGGCATAGTTATTGGCAATCTGCTGGTTACCCAGCTTGCCCCATGAACCACGTAATTTTAATGAATTTACCGTATTTAGTGCACCAGCAAAAAAATCTTCTTTTGATATTACCCAACCTGCAGAAACTGCCGGAAATTTACCCCATCTGTGACCTTCGGCAAAACGCGAAGATCCATCAAAACGGAAATTACCTTCTAGCAGGTATTTTTCGTTAAAATTATAGTTAAATCTGGCAAATGCAGATTGCAGCGCCCAATCATTGGCATATCCTGATGTAGACTGGCCAAGAGCCGGCGCTGCATTGATCTGGGTTAGCTCATTGTTCAGGAAATTCTGGCGCTGGGCAGAAAAAGTGTTATATATGGAATGCTCTTGTGAAGCTCCAACCAAAATTTTGAAGTTATGTTTGTCAATATTTTTTTCGTAATCTGCCACGGCCTGCACAAGCGTATAGGTTGTCCTATCGGTAGCATTGGTTAAATTGTTTGGCCCTTCAAGCTTGGTTGGCGCTAACGGCGTACCCGCTGGGCCACCTTTATAATACTGTATTTCTGAAACATACTGCTGCTGCTGACCTAAGCCTAATCTATAACCAAAAGAAGGTTTGAAGTGTAGACCTTTTAATGGAGCCCAATCTCCCGCTACGTTACCGGTAACGGTATAATTCTGCCATTGGTTGCTTGATGGAGACTCTAACCAGGCCAGGGGACTACCATCAGATACATAACCTAAAGCTCCATTTTCCCATCTGGCAGGTACAGTATTAGAAATACGGTTTGCCATGCGGATAATTTGCGAAAAACTTGTGGCGTAAGTACTTACCGGCTCAGAAAAAGGAGCATATAAGAAGCCTAATTTTGCACTTAAGCCTAATTTTTCAGTTAACTGCGAACTAACGTTAAATAAGGCATTGTATTTCTGATATCTTGTTTTCTTTACATTTCCTTTTTGATCAAAATAGCCCAGCGAAACCATGTATTTTGATTTTTCATCGCCACCATTAATACTCACGTTATGGTTTTGTTGCCATCCTGTTTCCGAAAATATTAACGATGACCAATCAGTATCTGGATGYGCACCTGTTTTATCGCTACCATCTTTAAACAGCTGTATATCGTTATCAGTCCATCTGGGAGCGGCACCTTCGTTCACCCTCGCCTCGTTATATAACTGTGCCTGTTGCCATGCCGGTAAAAAATCTGGTGTTTTGGTAACCTGCTGTGGCCCGGCATACATATCGTAACGCATTTGCAAGCTGCCTTGTTTTCCTTTTTTGGTGGTAATTAAAATTACACCATTCGAAGCCCTGGCGCCATAAATAGCCGCAGAAGCAGCGTCTTTAAGTACTGAAATACTTTCAATATCATTCGGGTTTACATCCCCCATAGCGCCTGGTACGCCGTCTACAATAATAGCAGGACCGGCGCTCGCGCCACCTGATCCCAATCCGGATCCAATACCCCTAATTCTGATTGTACCCCCATCCCTACCTGGTTGTCCATTGCCGGTGGTAATACTTACCCCTGCAACCTTGCCCTGGATGGCGTTGGTAACACTGGTAACGGGCCTATTTTCCAAATCTTTTGCAGAAACGGTACCAATTGCCCCGGTTAAATTAATTTTCTTTTGCTGCCCATAACCAACAACTACCACCTCGTCGAGGTTGTTTACCGAAATTTCTAATAGTACATTAAGGTTGGTTTGATCGGTTACGGTAACTTCTTTAGTTTTGTAGCCCAAAGTAGAGAATACCAATGTTTCTCCTTTTTCTGCTTTAATGCTAAAAGAGCCATCGGCGGCAGTACTGGTTCCTTTACCGGTACTTTTTAGAATTACCGATACACCCGGAATTGGTCCGTTATTATCGGCTACTATACCTTTTATGGTAATTGGATCTGGAGCATTAGCGGCGCTATTGATGCGCAGATCTGACTTTTCGTTGGTTTTAAAAATAATAACACCCGATTCTCCTTCTTTATACTGAAACTGGGTTCCGTTTAAAATGGCATTTAAAACGGCTGGAAGTGCTTCGTTTTTAAAATTTAATTGTTTTGTAGAAATTTTGCGGAGCTCGTTGTGGTTGTAATTAAACGGCATTTTTGAAATATTGCTTAACCGTCCGAATGCTTTTTCGAGTGTTTCTCCATTAAAACTGATGGTTACCTTAACGGTACGGATATCCTGGAACTTGTTAAGCGCCCAGCTGCCCAGTGAAACGGTGGACAATAGCGCAACTATCCCTAGTTTTGCTAGCCTCCGCGTTAGTGTTTGTAATTTTTGCTTCATGTATTATAATTATTTAGGGGTTGATTTCTCTTTAATAGCAAGGTTTTCCGGAGATAAACACCGAGTCCTTTTTAATTGTATAATGGATAGGTTGGATGGTTTTTAAAACCTGCAGTACATCCGTTAAGCTTTGTTTTTTGGTAAACCTGATACTGTTCTCGCAGTTGCTGAATACTTTGGGATCGTAAATTGCCTTTATGCTGAACCGGTTTTCTATGGCCAGCATTATTTCTTTGAAATAAACACCATCCAGATTAAAATCGCCATGCGTCCAGGTAACGGTATTGGCCGATTTTACTTTCTGTGTGATAGCCTTATGGGTGCTTCGGTTAAAAGTTAACTGTTCATCGGGCCTAAGCGTGTTTAGTGCCTTTGAGCTTTCGTTTACCTGTACCTTTCCCCTGGTTACCGTTACGGTAATGTTTGGCAGTTCTTTATACGATTTGATATTGAACGCCGTTCCCAATACTTTGGTGCTAATGCCTCCTGTATGTACAACAAATGGTTTGGATGCATCGTGCGCAACATCAAAATATGCTTCCCCTTCTTCCAGATAAACATTGCGGCTGTTGATGAATTTAGCAGGATATCGGATAGTACTGGCCGCATTAAGCGTTACTGTACTATGATCGGGAAGTAAAACCTCTAAAACCTGTCCTTTCTGTGCCTGTACGGTGATGTATTCGGTTTTTCCATTCTCTTTGGCGTAATAGTTGTAACCGACGAATAAAAGCGTACATACACCCACTAAAATAGCTGCAGCTTTATATCTAACCGCCCATAGCCTGATGGTATGTTTCCTGTCGCTCGCTTCCTGCCTATCAATGCTTTGTTGTAACCGTTGATAAATCTCGTGCCTGATCTCTTCGCGTTCTTGCTCATTATCGATGGACGACGGGTGCTCAGATATTTTAAATCTTTTGTAAAATTCTTCTTTCAACGGCATAATTTTTTAAGATGATAGCCTAAAGACGAACTGATGTTTACAAAGTACCAGAGGTATGTTTAATTTTTTTAAAATAGAAATGAACAAAGGTGCTGGCTTATTTTTTGGCGCAGGCGCTTAAGTGCTGTACTTAGTTGATTTTTAACCGTTTGCGAAGAAATTGATAAGCGCCCTGAAATTTCCTCAATAGAGAGATTTTCTTCGCGGCTCAAACGGTAAATTTCTTTCATTTTTTCTGGTAGCTGATCTACCTGCTCGTTTAAAAAACTATTGAGCTCGTTGTAATACACCTGATCATAAACAGTGTCCTGGTATACCGTTGATGCCTTGGCAATTTCATTAATCCTATTTAACCGGTTTGCGGTTAACCGCTGTTTATCGATGATTTTGTTTTTTAAGGTGATAAACAGAAAACCTGAAAATGAACTGTAAATATTTAGCGAAGTCCGGTTATTCCAAAGCTGTAAGAAAATATCATGAACGATATCTTTGGCGTCTTCTTGGTCTTTTAGTTTTTTATAAGCAATATCATATAACATTTCCCAATATCTGCAATAGAGCTCGTCGAATGCGGACATATTACCGCATTTTAAAAGCTCAATTAAAATAATGTCATCATATAATTTCATTATCTTAAGCGATAGGGAACTGGAAGAAAACGAAGAAAAATACTTTACTCATTTGCGGTCTTGTCGATAAACAAAGGGATGGTCAGATACCCTAATAATTCAGATAATTTTTCTTTCAATGGCTCAATATTTAAAACTTGGTCGATTAAAGACGTATAGGGGTTGCGAAAGTACCAGATAGATGATGATTTTAAAAGAATAAATGAGCTAAAGTGCTGGCTTATTTTGTACGTATGCTAATGATTCATTATGGAATACAAAGATCTTTCTTTTGTTATCCCGTAACCTAAGATTATGTTCTGCTCTTATTTATAATGTGCCCGTTTGATTATGACGCCAAAATAGCATTGGTCTTTTGGTTTAACTACTGTTATCTTCACCAATACTACTGTTTTTTTGATACCAGTAACTTTGTCTATGATTTTTGTCAAATCTATTTCCTGATAGTGATGCGATGTCCCGGCCATTTCATCAGGAACCTAAAGAGTAGCCTGTTCAGATAGAATATCCCGTTAGGTTTATAGCGTCCAGCCTCCACGATCAAAAAAGCATAGGTATTAGTTAAATTTGAGGTAGTTTAGTTTTTGATATCATTGAATCTTTATCGTGGTGAAATATTTTTAACAAAAATTTAGCCTAATGATTAACATTTAACCTAAAAACCCTACCCATGAAAAAACTTATTCTTCCATTTTTGATTATTTTATTTGTTAGCTGCAAGAAGAGCAAAACAGAGCCTGAAGTTCCCACGCCAGCAACCACAACTACCGTATATAATTTTGACAGCGATAGCAATTCCGGTTTGATGTTTACAGACGGAGAATCTATGGCACAGCTTACCTCAGAAGCAAGGCGGTATGAAATTGGCAAAGTTTTGCGCGTGAAAGCCATAAATGCAACCACAATAGAGGTGGCTAATTTTGCGCCGGTTGATATTACTGATGCCACTATATTGATGACTGTAGAAGGACAGGCAAAACCGATCAGGCTTTTCAAGATCGGAAAGATCAGGGCACATGCTATCAAGGAGATTAAATATTCTTTTATAGAAGGGAGTACCAAATTTTTGAATGTTGAAGGACAGGAAGTAGATTTAGCACAATATAAAACTACAGGTATTCCAGCCGAAAAGGTATCCTTTGATTTCACAGGAGATACAGAACTGATCAAAAAGCTTAAATCGCTGGCTAAACTGAAATGGAAAATTAAGTTCGAAGATTTTGATGTTAATGACGACCCCACGAATAACTGGAAGGAGAACATTAATGCAAAAGACGTAAGGAGGTTCACTGGTTTGCTGATTAACTTGGCTTATATGCTCCAAGCGGACACAACCCAGAAAGTATTTTTGGCTGAGCCAATTACGGATAATAATAAAGTTTTAATGACAACTGAGCAGAAACAACAGGCTTTTAACAATATCCTCAATATCTCTACAATGAATTGTGGCGTTGTGGTGAACGTTTCGGGCCTCGGAGGCGGTAGCACTTTTGGTTTGGCCGAGTACTTGTTGCAAAAATATACGACCAGAAATATCTGTTACGAATCAATACACGAAATTGGCCATATGGTTGGCTTCTCCCACGATTCAAGCATGACTTATCCAACTTCAGATAACAGGGGGGCAGTTGTGGCAACGGGAAATGTGTACCTGGCAATGATTGCGCAAAATATGCTTCCTATCAAAACGGGCAATTATTACAAACCATCAGATTTGTAGAACTGCAACAGTAAAAGGATTTTTTATCCAATAACGATGTAGACTTTAACACTTAAGAAGATTTACTTTTTTATTTAAAGCCGAAGAACTGTGCTGCCATCATGATCAATTGTTTAAAGATTGATGTTTTTGGTAGCACAGTTTTGAGCGTTTGCTTTTAATAGGCCGTTGCGAAAAAAACATAGGTATTAGTTAAGTTAAGGGTAGTTTAGATTTGGCCAAAATTGAACCTTTACAGGGACGAAATTAATTATGAGCATGAAGAACTTAAAAGTATGGTCGATCGGTTTGTTAACGCTAAGCCTTAGTATTCCTTCTATTGCTCAACAACCGGTTAATCAATTGTTGAAGAATTTAAATGGTTCTTTAAAAGTATCAGTGAAAGAATTTAATGGGACTGATTTATTAAGCGAACATATTTTTCATAAAAATCTCCTTCAAACTAAAACAGGCAGCTGGGTTTTACAGTTAAAAACAACAAGCTCTCCCAAGCAACGGGATGTTATAGAAACGGTTGCCACCTTCCGCTTGAATAGCGGTTTAGCAAAATCTACCGCGGTTGCTGTTTCATTCGATTTTAGCAAGTGGAACCCGAAAAATTATGTACTTGTTCCGGCTGCGGTATACAATGGCAACCGATATAGATCAATTGGTAATGGTTATAATCCAGATTATCCAAAGGATATGTATTACAACCCCAAGGTACCGCTTACCATTTCCAATAATCCAAGGCTTTCTATTGAAGATGGAAAAGCATCACTTATTGAGCTACAGAGTGGTAATGTGGCTACTCCAGCCATGTGTTTTTATTCAACTTTAGAGAAGAAAGGTTTTATTGTGCTTACCGAGCAGTTGACAAAATTGGGTGCCAACGGCTTAACGATTAGTGAAACTGCAAAAAAAGATAGCTGCTCGTTCAGCGTTTCTGCTCCTGCTATGCGCAAAATGGCCGCGGGATTTGGCGATTTTCATCTAAGCGGAGATCTTGCTCCAGACTGGAAACAAGGCGATGAAGTGGAACTGAAGTTCAGGGTGTATGTATTTAATGCCGAAAATATCCCGGCACTCTTAAAGAAATTTATGAAAGTGCGTAAAAGCCTTTCAGGCTTAAATCATCCGCGCAATTTATTGCCCATGAGCAAAACTTTTGAAATGGCTACCAATATATGCAAGGGCAATTTTGTGCAGGTAGAAGCGGGCTCTTATTATCTGCCAGAAAATAATAAAAATTTTCAGCTGGGTTGGGTGAGCGGAATGATGAATACCTATCCCATGCTGGCTTTGAATGATAAAAAGGAACGCGAAAGAGTGATGGCCGAACTGGATTTTGTGGTAACTAAACTCCAGGGGAAAAGCGGATACTTTTTTGGAGGGATCAAGGCAACAGGTGAGCTTATCCCTGAAAAAATGTCGCCAAACTTTAAACCTGTACAAGCTATGGTGCGAAAGAATGCAGATGCACTGCTCTGGCTAACCAAACACTTGTTATTGTTAAAGGCACAGGGTTATGGCACCAGCATTAAGCCTGAATGGGAAAACGCCGCAAGAAAGCTGGCTGCTGCTTTTGTCCGTACCTGGAAAAAGGATGGTGAATTTGGGCAGTACATTGTTCCCGAAACCGGAGAAATTGCTGTATATAATTCAACTGGAGGAGCAATCGTGCCTGCAGGTTTAGCTATGGCCTCCGATTATTTTAAGGAAAAAGAATGGATGGAGGTTGCCGCCAATGCTGCAAAATTTTATTACAAAAGAGATATAGAAAAACAGGGATTAACCGGTGGTCATTGCGGCGACATATCACAGGATGCAGATGCTGAATCTACATTTGGGTTTTTAGAATCATTAATGGCCCTGTACTATTATACCGGACAAAAGGAATGGTTGGACCGGGCAGAGGTTCAGGCGGCACTAGGAGCATCATGGGTATTTTCTTACGATCCGGTTTTTCCACCAAAAAGTGCGATAGGAGGTTTAAAGAGTAATATGGCTGGTGCCATTTGGGCAAGTATTCAAAACAAACATGCAGCCCCAGGCATCTGTACAGCCTCTGGCGATTATATCTTCAAGTTATTCAGGGCAACAGGAAATGTGCTGTATGCCGACCTGATCAGGGATATTCAGCATGCCCACGCCGAGGCAATAAATATGCCCGGACATATCACAACCAATTACCTGATCGGTTCTTCCATGGAAAGGATTCAATTGAGCGATGCGGAAGGAAAGGGTAGTATTGGTAACTTTATACAAACACGTAATTCCTGGACCGAAACAAATGGTATGCTGATGGCCCTCGAAATACCGGGAATTTATCTGAATGTGGATACGAAGAAATTGTACGTTTTTGATCATGTTAATGCCCAGCTCCTGTCTGGTGATGGTTCCGGGATGATTTTAAAGCTCCAAAATTCTACCCAATATGACGCCGATGTATCGGTTATGGCAGAAACAGAAAAAGAGAAATTAAAGCCGATGGGCTATACCGCATTTTTAGGCTGGCCTAAAGTTAAGGTTAAAGCAGGCGAAACCATTCAGGTAAAAATTAGCCCTTCAAACGGCATTACAGTTTTATAGGTAACATATTATCGTCAATAAATTAAATAATGACAGGCTCAGTAATAGACAATGTAATTTTGGGAACTGCTGCCTTGGGCGGGATCTGGGGGAAGATTCGACCTGAGGAATCGGCTGTAACCATTTTTTCAGCACTCGAACAAGGCATTCAAGCCATAGATACGGCACCGGCATATGGCGATGCTGAAGATATATTGGGGCAGGTGCTCCGCCTATGGGAAGGTAAGCGCCCACAGATCAGCACCAAAGTTGGGCGTAAGAAATGTTATGCTGTTGACGATGGTGACTATGATTTTAGCCCTGAAGGGATGTTGAGAAGTGTAGAAAATAGCTTAGAAACACTTGGAATCCCTACTATCGATATTCTTTTTCTTCATGATCCAGATGCTATTATTCAGTCCGATATAGAAGAAGTTTTAAAGCAATTGGAATACTTTAAGCATATGGGTTATGCAAAAAAAATTGGCTTAGGTGGAAATCCGCCGCAATGGCTAGAACCCTATCTTCAATCAGATCTCTTCGAGGTAATTATGGGCTTTAACCAGCTTAATGCCTGCAAAATTGAAGCTTTGGATACGATCATTCCTTTTTGCGCCCAAAACAATAAGGCATATTATGCGGCAAGCCCTTTGAATATGGGGCTGCTCGGGGCTAAATTTTCTGAATTTACAGCCTCTTCACCGTATTGGCTTGATTTGGATAGTGTAGCACAGGCTAAAAAGATAAATACAATTGCCGAGAAGTACCATATGCCGCTCCATGAATTGGCCCACCGATTTCTTTTTACAATTGATGGGGAGTTTAAAGTGGTTATGGGCGCAACAGATAAAAAACAGTTAACAGATACAATTAAGGCAATAGAGAAAGGTCGATTGTCTCCAGAAGTATATGCTGAGGTACTTAAAACGCTAAATCAACGATAGATGTATAATATAGACAACGAGATTTTTGATATAAAAAAGATTCGGATAAGGGTTTTAGAAAAGGTTAAGGCCATAACTCCGTTTCAGGATGCTACTATGGGCCCCTTMCCGCACTATTCGATATCCATTATTACCATTGAGGATGCAGACGGAAATATTGGAGAGGCGCCCATATACAACAGCTATACCAATATACTGGAGACATGCCTGTTTCCCATATTATTCCATAGTAAAGGTATGCCTTATCAGGAATTCTATCCAAAATTATACTGGTCTATCCGGAATGAAGGATTTAAGGGAGCCGCCTCGGCCTTACTCGGCCAAATTGATATGGCATTGTACGATTTAGCTGCCAGACGCAAAAAAGTTCCCTTACATCAATACATAGGAGCTCTTCGCAGCGATGTGAAAATGTATGGAAGCGGTGGCGGAACAAATTATAGCCTGAAAGAATTAGAAACAGAAGCTGGCCTATTTATAGATGCGGGGGTTGATTGTTACAAAATGAAGGTGGGAAAGGATTTTGGGAAGAAGTTGAATGAAGATATAGAACGGGTAAAATTTGTAAAAAACCTCCTTGGGCCTAAAATTAAGCTTGCTGTAGATGCCAATCAGATTTGGTCTTGTGGCCAGGTATTTACATTTATCGATGCTGTTGGAGAAGAAAATATTCATTGGCTGGAAGAACCGATCCATTCGGCCGCTTACGATCAGATTGAGTTGCTCTGTGGTAAAACCGCTCTTACCATAGCTTATGGGGAATCAGAAAGAACCTCGAAAATTTTCAGGACACTGGTAAATAGCGGAGTGAAACATTTGCAGCCTGTTCCCACGCAGTTGGGAGGTATTAAAGAATGGTTAGAAATAAGAGATCTTTGCGAAACGGAAAAACTACAGTTTTCTTCAGGAGGATATTCGCTGTATTCAACCTTCTTAATGACCACCGCGAACAACAATGCCATGATCGAATACCTGTATGCTATTATGTACGGACTGGAAAAATATTTTCTGGTTAAACCGCAATGGAAGAACGGCAGATTTTTTCTCCCTGAAATAGAAGGACTGCCCGTAAGGATTGATTGGGAATATTGTAAAAAAGAAAATAAGATCATCCGGGAGCAGTTATGGGAACAACAAGATGTTCCGAAATATGCC
>NZ_JBFTQI010000039.1:0-15323 GCF_056398925.1 Pedobacter sp. 01T416_2 | reverse complement strand
GTTTTATCGCCTGCCAACACAAACAACACAGATTGATTTATCCATCTATCCTAATGGATTTTTGCCTTTCATCGATACCAAGATTAATGATTATTCATTCTCAGCCGGATTGAGGGGTAAAATAGGCGCTTGGGATTACGACCTAAGTAATACAAGTGGAGAAAATACCATTGAGTTTAATATTGACAACACGGTAAATGCCTCATTACCAACAGGCACTAGTCCTACTTCGTTTTATGCAGGAGAATTGTTGTTCAGACAAAACACCAGTAATCTTGATTTAAGCAAAAAGCACACTTTTGACGGTGGATTTTTAACTTCATTAAATACGGCATTTGGTGCTGAATTCAGGATAGATAATTACCAGATCAAAGAAGGTGAGCTTTTGTCGTATTCAAATGGTGGAAGATTAATCGGAACATCCCCTACAGCATCAGGTGCGCAGGTATTCCCAGGCTTTAAACCGAGCAACGCATTGGATAAATCGAGGCACAATGTTGGTGCTTATGCCGATCTTGAAGCCGAGTTTGGGCCCCGGGTAACTTTAGGGGCTGCTGGCCGTTACGAAAATTACAGTGATTTTGGTTCTAACTTCTCGTATAAATTTACAGGTAAGGTTAAACTTTTTGGTGATATTTCGCTGCGTGGAGCTTATTCCACAGGATTTAGGGCACCATCTTTACACCAACAATATTTTAATAATGAGAGTACACAGTTTGTAGGCACCAATGCAACGCAGGTTTTAACTGTAAATAATGCAAATCCTATTGTGGCCCAATTTGGTGTAGGCGCATTAAAACCTGAAATTTCTAAATCGGGAAGTTTAGGCTTAGCAGGCAGAATTGCCAAAACTTTTACTTTTACCATAGATGCTTATAATATCGATATCAGCGACCGGATTGTTTTCTCCAGCCAGTATGCCCGCGAACGTGCTGGTGGTGTTTTAGTGCCAACCGGCGTGGTGAATCAGATTTTAAATACGGTAGATCCAGCGGCACAAATTAACAGTGTACAGTTTTTTACCAACGCCATTACCACCAATACCGCAGGTATCGATGTTGTTTTAACCAATAAGTTCAATTTGGGCGCAAAAAGCAGCTTAATTTTAAGTGTTGCTGGTAACGTTAACAAAACCGTGGTGAGAAGTATTCAGGGTTCTGATAAAATTGAAAGTGATCCTACATTAAAGGCTAAACTTTTCGATCGTTTAGAACGCTCCCGTTTCGAAAGTTCTGTGCCTAAAAACAAACTGAATATCACCGCAACTTATAATGTAAATAAACTATCGTTTGTGGCAAGAACAGTTCGTTTTGGCGAGGTTACCTATTTAAATGCTATCGATCCCAATGTTGCTGCCAACGGCTTACCTACGCAATTGGATCAGACTTTTGCGCCTAAATGGATAACAGATTTCTCGGTAAGTTATGCCGCAAATAAAACCTGGTCGGTTACCGTTGGGGCCAATAATATTTTTGATGTTTACCCTGATAAATTATATATCGATCCGCGTAATAATGAAAATAATTTGAGCGGAAACGCTGCGGGCAATTATTCAGGGGGATTAGACAATACCTCGAATGGTAGGTTTTTGTACTCAAGAGCTGTTAGCCAGTTTGGTTTTAGCGGTAGGTATGTGTATGGCAAAATTGCCTGTACATTTTAAAGAAATTTAAAAAAGAAAAGCGTCCAGATTTTAAATCGGGGCACTTTTTTGGTTTTACGCCTCTAAGGTAATGCCATTCCCTTAGGGAGAAATAATAAAACGTTGTCATCCTGAGCCTGTCGAAGGACAAATGTTTTATTTATTTCGAAAATTAAGAGGTCTTCGACAAGCTCAAACTGACAGCAGAATGTTTAAGTTACCGATACTGCTCTTCGTGGATTTGAAACTACAGATATTGTAACAAACTCTCCAGTTTCATTCCTCTTGATCCTTTTAACAATACCAAATGATCCTGAACCGGGTTTTCCTGTAAATATGCGGCTGCTTCGGCCGGACTTTCGAAAAATGTGCCCTTAAACTTGTCTTTAAATGAATAGAAATCCTTCCCGATAAAAATTAGCTGATCTAAGCCGCTTTCATTAGCCTGTTTCGCAATGAGTTCATGCTGGCCATAAGATTCTGGTCCAAGCTCAAACATACCACCCAAAATAGCAGTCTTTTTATCGGCCGATAATACTACAATATTTTTCAGTGCAGCGGTCATGCTGCTTGGGTTTGCATTATAAAAATCGCAGATTACCGTATTCTTTTCTGTTTTGGTTAACTGAGAACGGTTATTTTTTGGCTGATAATTAGATAAACCGGAATTGATTTCATCCGGAGTCATATCAAAGAAATCGCCAATACAGATTGCAGCAAGAATGTTTTCGAAATTATAACTACCTGTTAAATTGGTTTTAACAGAAGAAGAAACCTCATGGTTGGTCCAATCTACCTCAATAAAAGGGTCGCTGCTTTTTAATTTACCTTTAATGGTATTGCCGTTTTCTGTTCCATAATAAATCAGTTTGTTTAAACCTGCGGCAGTGCTCATTTCAAGCAAGTATGGATTGTCTCTATTGATAAAAGTATAACCATGGGTTTCTTTTAAATAGGCATAAAGTTCTGCTTTGCCCTTTTTTACCCCTTCAAATCCGCCGAATCCATCTAAATGTGCCATGCCAACATTGGTAATAATGCCATGTGTGGGCTGAGCAATGGTACAAAGTAGCTCTATTTCCTTCTGATGGTTTGCTCCCATTTCGATTACCGCGATCTGCACCTCACCGGTGATGGACAAGATAGATAGCGGAACACCAATGTGATTGTTTAAATTGCCGAATGTGGCAAAGGTTTTGTATCGTTCTGCTAAAACAGCATTTACCAATTCTTTGCTGGTTGTTTTGCCATTACTGCCCGTTAAACCGATTACCGGGATATTTAATTGTTTGCGGTGATAACGTGCCAGATCCTGCAAAGTGCTTAATACATTTTCAACCAATAGGCATTGACTGTTTTTGGCATACTTTTCTTCATCTACAACTGCATAAGCTGCGCCTTTTTCAATAGCTTGAGCAGCAAATTCGTTGGCATTAAAAAGATCTCCCTTAAGCGCAAAAAAGATACAACCAGGGCTAATGTTTCTTGTATCGGTAGAAATAACAGGGTTTTCTTGGTAGTAATCGTATAATCTTTCGGTTGTAATCATGCCTATGGTAAAAAATATGATGTAAAATTAAGCTTTCGCATTAACAAAAAACAAAATTAGTACATTAGGTAAAATTATTTTAACATGAAGAGACTGTTGACGTTCTGCCTAATCTCCCTTACTTCTATTTTATTTGTACATGCTCAGGTAAAATCTCCCGACGACTTTTTAGGATACGAGCTGGGTTCGCACTTTACCCCGCACCATAAAGTGACCGATTATTTTAGACAAACCGCTGCGGCTTCTGCTAAAAACATGAAACTGATAGAATACGGTAAAACCAATGAAGGCAGACCTTTAATGGTGGCAGTTGTTTCTTCACTAGAARACATAACCAAACTCGAACAGATTAGGAATAACAATTTAGCTTTGGCAACTGGTACCAATAATAGTGTGGATTTAACAAATCAGCCTGCCATACTTTGGTTAAGTTATAATGTGCATGGTAATGAGGCAAACTCAACCGAAACTTCAATGAAGATGCTTTATACCTTAGTTTCGGGTGTTAATAAACCTGCAACAGAATGGTTAAAAAATACAGTTGTGGTGATTGACCCTTGTTTAAACCCCGATGGAAGAGACCGTTATGTGAATTATTTTAATAGTGTGGTGGGTAAAACACCCAATGCTGATCCGTTATCAAGAGAACACATAGAGCCATGGCCAGGCGGCAGACCAAACCATTATTATTTTGATCTAAACCGCGATTGGGCCTGGCAAACCCAGGTTGAAAGCGTGCAAAGGTTAGCGCTGTATAACCAATGGATGCCACAGGTACATGTCGATTTTCACGAGCAAAGTTATAATGAACCTTATTATTTTGCACCGGCAGCAGAACCGGTTCACCAGGACATTACGCCCTGGCAAAAAAGTTTCCAGGTAGTGGTAGGTAAAAACAACGCCAGGTATTTTGATGCGGAAGGTTGGCAGTACTTCACCAAAGAGCGTTTTGATTTACTATATCCATCTTATGGCGATACTTATCCCTTATACAATGGATCAATAGGCATGACCTATGAGCAGGGTGGAATCAGGGCCGGATTATCTGTGGTGACTAACGATGGCGATACGTTAACCTTAAAAGACCGCATCGCACATCACTTTACAACAGGAATGTCTACCCTTGAAGTAACTTCCTTAAATCATCAGAAGTTATTAGCGGAGTATAAAAAATATTTCCAGCAGGAATTAGCCAATAGCCCTGGTGTTTATAAAAGTTATATCATAAAAGCGACTAATTTGTCACGCTTAAAAAAACTGGCTGAACTGCTAACCAAAAACAAAATCGAATTTGCTTTTGGTGGTGATAAAATGGGAAGAGGTTATGATTACGATACCCAAAAGGAGGAAAGTTTTAGCATCGCCCGTAACGATTTAATTGTTAATATTCAGCAGCCAAGGGCCGTTTTGGCGAACGTTTTATTAGAGCCCCAAACTCTTGTAACCGACTCTAATACTTATGATATTACTGCATGGGCCCTACCTTATGTATACGGATTAAAAGGTTATGCCAGTAAAGAAAGTATTAAAGGGAAATATTCAGCAATTGAAGAGGCAAAGGTAATCAGTAATGAACTTGAGAAGCCCCTGGCCTGGTTATTTAGCTGGGGAACAGGCGAAGATGTTCAGGTTTTAACTGCGCTGCAAAAAGAAAATATAAAAGTTAGACAGGCCGATCAGCCATTTGTGGTAAACGGTAAGGACTATCCTGCCGGAACCTTAATTGTGTTGAGGGCAGAAAACGAAAGACTGATCAAAGGGATGAAAGATAAGGTTACATCGATCGCCAAAATCTTAAACAGGCCAATTCAGGCAGTTAGCAGTGGTTTTGTAGAGAAGGGGAAGGATTTTGGCTCTAATGTTTATCCATTGTTAAAACAGCCTAAAATTGCCATTGTATCTGGCATGGAGGTTTCTTCTCTTGCGTTTGGCGAAGTTTGGTTTTTTCTTGAGCATGATCTAAATCTTTCACCAAGTATTATTAATGTCAAGGACCTGAATAACCTGGATATTAATAAGGTAAACACCTTAATCTTGCCGGATGGAGGTTATAGCGCTTTTATTGGTGATGGTTTAACCGCATGGATAAATAAAGGAGGAAAATTGATTTTGATGGAAGATGCTATAGAAAGTGTATTCGAGAAAAAAGGATTTGATATTAAAAAGAAGGAAGCGGTTGTAAAAAAAGATGAAAAGCCAGAGGCAAACAAACTCCTTTTCAGGGATAAGGACAGAGATGATTTCGAAACGACCATACCCGGTGCAATTTACCGGATCAATCTCGATGCTAGTCACCCTTTTTCTTATGGCCTGGGTAAAACCTACTACAGTTTAAAAACAGACCGTAAAATTTATGAGCCCTTTGTTAAGGGGTGGAATGTGGGTTTAATTAACGAAAAAAGTTTAATGGCCGGTGTAGTGGGTAAAAAAGCAAGGGAAGAGCTTAAAACCGGGCTTTTAATCGGCGTACAAGATTTTGGGCGGGGCAAAGTAGTTTATTTGGCTAACGACCCGCTGTTTAGAAACTTCTGGGAGGGTGGAAAAACCCTATTTGAGAATATAATTTTTTGTGGATATTAACAACCGTACTTGAAAACAGGCGCTGATTACTAGATTTTTAGTTAAAAGTTTAATTAGCATAAAAAAGTTACGCCTGTGAAATGGGCCTCAGGGGGCATTTAAGATGCCATTAGTTAAAAATAGTTAAAATAAATTTGCTTCAGGAGTTAACTAACTCTAATTTAGCATAAATTTTAATACATTAACTAACCTATTTCTACTATGAAAAAACTTCTACAGAGTTTGTTCATCCTCATGTTTTTTACGGTAAACGTAATGGCACAGGATCGAACAATCACAGGAACAGTTACGTCTTTAGAAGACAAACTACCAATTCCTGGAGTAAGCGTAAAAATTCAGGGGGCTGCTGGTGGCACCTCTACCGATTCGAATGGGAAATTCTCCATTAGAGTTTCATCAGATGCTAAAACAATAGAATTCTCTTCTATTGGATTTACATCTCAAACCAAGCCGATCGGAAGCTCAAACGTAATTAATGCTGTTCTAACTACTGATTCTAAAGCATTAGGCGAGGTTGTAGTAACTGCTTTGGGCGTTAACAAGGCCACAAAAACTTTGGGTTATTCTCAAAGTACCTTAAAATCGGCAGAGGTGAATGCATCTGCACCAGCAAGTTTATTTGGCGGTTTGCAGGGTAAAGTTGCAGGGGTAAATATTTCCAACACATCTGGTGCGCCAGGTGGATCAACTAAGGTTATTTTAAGAGGTTATTCTTCCATAACGGGAAGTAACCAGCCTTTATATGTTGTTGATGGAGTTCCGTTGGATAATTCGACGGCAGGTTCTGATAACAATTACGATTTTGGTAACAATGCAAATGATATTGATCCAAATAACATAGAAAGTATCAGTATTTTAAAAGGATCAGCAGCAACAGCCTTATATGGTTCACGTGGATCGAACGGTGTTTTGATTGTTACAACTAAAAAAGGAGCAGCAGGCAAATTGAAGGTAGATCTTTCTACAGCTACTACTTTAACCAATGTAGCATCTGTTTATAAGCTTCAAGATCAATTCGGGCAGGGCTGGGATGGTACTTACATTCCTTCTGAGAATGGTAACTGGGGTCCAAAATATGATGGTCAACTGAGATCATGGGGCGCAATAGTTGATAACTCTCAATTGTTAAAACCTTTTTCATTCATTAAAAACAATGTTAGGGATGCGTTAACTACAGGTATAGAGTTAAATAATAATATTGCCTTGAGTGGAGGAAATGACAATAGTACGGCTTATTTTTCTTATGGTAATATTTACAGCAATGGCTATCTTCCGTCTGATAATGATTCGTATAAAAGAAACAACTTTACCTTAAAAGGATCAACCAAATACGGAAATTTCTCCGCTGATGCATCTTTAAACTATGTTGGTAAAACTACAAAATTTATCAATCAGGGAGGTGGCAATTCAGGTATCGGTTCTTCATTTTATGAAGATATCCTACAGATCCCTGGCGATATTCCAATTAAAGATCTTCAAGATTATAAAAACAAATTCTTTAACGTTGACAATTATTTTACTCCTTATGCAGAAAATCCTTATTACTCTATTTATGAGAATGGAAGTAGGTACAAGAGTGACCGCGTGTATGGAAATATTAATTTGAATTACAAAGCAGCAAGCTGGTTAAGTTTTCAATTCCAACAAGGTGCTGATATTGATAATGCCATTAGCAAAATCTGGCATAATAAAAATGCACCGAGCCCAGGTAGTTATAATGCAGGTGGGAACATTGAAGGTTCTTCGAGAGCAGCAGATGCCGGTGATGTAATCGATGGATCTGTAAAAACGTTTGAGTACGATTCGAAATTAAATGCACTATTTAACACAGAATTAAATAGCCACTTCGATTTAGATGGTTTAATTGGTGTTAACTACAATGATCGTGGTTCAAGGGTATTGACTACGGGTATCGAAGATTTAGCAATACCAGGTTTTTATCAGATTAATAACTCAGCAAACAAACCAACATCAACAAGTGCAGAATCACATCGCCGCTTATTTGGCGCGTATGCATCCGCAACACTAGGTTACAACAAATACCTATATTTAACACTAACAGGTAGAAACGATTGGTCGTCAACACTTCCACAGAACAACAATAATTACTTCTACCCTGCTTCGAGTTTAGCTTTCATCGCTTCTCAAGCCATAGATTTAACCAAAACACCCATCAGCTTTTTAAAATTTAGAGCAAGTTATGGCGAAACAGGAAGTGATACAGATCCTTATCGTGTATTTAACAGCGCCACAAGAACATCCGTTCCTTTAGGCTTTGGAACCTTAACTTTTCCTGTTTTTGGTGTACCAGGCTACTCAATCTCTAACCAGTTGAACAGTAATAACTTTAAACCAGAACGTGTTAAAGAGGTAGAGTTGGGTGCTGAGATTAGGTTTTTAAAGGATCGTATTGGAATCGATGCAACTTATTACAATAAATTAAGAAAAGATCAAATTATCCCATTGCCTATTGATCCAGCAACGGGCTATTCATCATACATTGTAAACTTTGGTTCGGTTCGTAACAAGGGCGTAGAAATTGCCGTAAATATTAAACCAATCAAAACAACGGATATTGACTGGAATTTAAATTACACGTTTACAAAAGAAAACAGTAAAGTAACCGAATTGCCGATCGGACTAGATAAGGTCGTTTTAAATTCGGCTTATGATGCGCAGTTTGTAGCCCGTGTTGGTCAACCATTAGGTATTATTGAAGCGCCTACACGTACTTATAGTCCAACAGGTCAGGTTATTGTTGATTCAAACGGATATCCAGTATATTCTTCTGAAAACGTAAGTTTTGGATCAACGGTGCCAGACTTCGTAATGGGATTGAGTAATCAGTTCCGTTATAAAGATTTTTCACTTTCATTTACGTTAGATTGGCATAAAGGTGGTGTGTTTTATTCAGGAACAGCCGATTTATTAAACTTCGTGGGTGCAGATGAAAAGACGACTTATAATGATCGCCGTCCGTTTATTGTTCCTAATTCTGTTCAAAAATTAGCTAACGGTACATACGTAGAAAACACTACTCCTATTACCGAAGCCAATACCGACGATTTTTACTACCATACATCAAATAAGGCTGATGCTTATGCTAACCGTATTTTAGATAGATCTTTCTTAAAATTAAGGGAAGCCACTTTAAGCTATAACCTACCTAAATCTATTGTGGGCAAAGTTGGCGCACAAAGAGCATCAGTCTCTGTTTTTGGAAGAAACCTTGTAACCTGGTTAGCTAAAACGAACAACACTATTGATCCCGAGGTTTCTAATTTCGGAAACGATTTAGGAAGTGAATTTGGTGAGTTTAGAACTGCTCCTCCTGTTAGGTTCTTTGGTGCATCATTAAAAGTTTCATTTTAATCTATCTTGTAATGAAAAATAATAACATAAAATATAAAGTGCTGATGTTATCAGCAATAGTGTTACTTGCCTTTGGATGTAAGAAGACGCTAGATATTAACGTAAGTCCAAATAACCCTTTAATTGAAACCACTACTCCTGAAGTGTTGTTTCCTTCAGCAGTAATGTCAACTACAGGTCGTGTTGGCGGTGATCTGACCATTTTGGGTGGCATTTGGGCTCAATATTACACACAGGCAAATGCTTCAAATCAATATAAAACAATTGATTCTTATGCATTAACCCGTAATGATTTTAACGGTAGTTATAATGAGTTATTCTCTGGTGCATTAGCTGATTATCAATTGGCTATAAACCTAGCTGTAGCAAAAAGTGATTGGCGCTATAATTTGATGGCCACGGTAATGAAAGCTTATACTTATCAAGTACTGGTGGATCTGTACGATAAAGTTCCATATACAGAAGCGTTAAAAGGCATTGATAATCTGCAGCCTAAGTTTGATGATGGCTATACTATTTACGTGGGCCTACTTGCAGAAATAGATGCAGCACTTGCGAAAGATTATACCAGTATTGCGTTAAGCAGTGACCAAAAGAAAACCGATTTTCTTTTTGGTGGCGATATGAGCCTTTGGACTAAATTCGCAAATACCTTAAAGTTAAAAATGTATTTAAGAATGGTTAATGCAAAACCTGCAGAAGCGCAGGCTGGTATTACAAAATTATATACAGATGGTGCGAACTTTTTAACCACCAGTGCAGGTATTGCTACATTTGATGGTACACCAGACAATAGTAATCCTTTTTATGAATATAATGTACGTCGTTTAAATACCACTACAAACTTGAGGGCTAGTAAAACCTTTACCAGTTGGTTGTCCGCAAATAACGATCCAAGGGTTAATTATTATTTTGGAACGGCTAGCCCTGTGCCAATAAACCAAGGTGATTATACTGCAACAGCAACCCAGCAGCCGACTTATGCAAGTGCAACAGTTTTTGCTCAAACGGCTAAAGATCCAGTTTGGTTTATTTCTGCAGCCGAGTCGTATTTCATGCAGGCAGAGGCGCTAGAACGCTACTATGGGGGTACAGGTGCTGCGGCTATGTATCAAAACGGTGTGAGGGCAGCTTTTACTCAAGTTGGATTAGCAGTAAGTGCAGTTCCTGCACCTTATCTAGTATATCCAGCAGGTACTTTTGAACAAAAACTAGAAAAGATAATTGTTCAAAAATGGGCCTCTTTCGCAGGCTCCCATAGCCTTGAAGGTTTCTTCGAACAAGAGCGTACGGGATATCCAAAAACAAGTACAGTATATTCGACAGATGCTAGCTATATCGCTGGCCAGTGGGTGTATTCGAAAAATGGAGTTACATCAGGGTTGTTTCCTAAACGTTTGGTGTTTCCTGCTTCATCAAGAGATAGAAACAGCAACACACCAACAGAGGTGCCAATTACGACTAAAGTTTGGTGGGGTAAATAGTATTTAATTGATAAAAAGATGAAAAGATATTTAACAATAATCATATTGGGAGTTATAAGTATGACTTATAGCTCTTGCAAAAAAGAGTCCTTTGACTATCCGGAAGGTTATGTAGGTATTTCCAAAATAACTGTGTTTCCAATACTAACTATGAAAGGTGATAAGTATGTTGCAGTTGCCAAAGGAGCAACTTATACGGATGCTGGCGCCACAGCAGTAGCAGGAACAAGTACTATTGAAGTAAAAACTACAGGTCTGCCAAATACAGCAACAGCTGGTGTTTATTTGATTACCTATGCAGCTACAAATACTGATGGTTTTTCTGCCACAGCAACTAGATCTGTGGTGGTTTATGATACTAAGGCAGATGCATTAGTGAATGATTTTTCGGGAAACTATTTGAGGGCGGCTACAGGAACAATCACAAAATGGACTAAATTGGCCCCTGGCGCTTATCTGGTAAATAACCCCGGCGGTGCAGCAACTGGGACAACAGTCAACGTAATTGCCATTAACCCTACTGGTAGCACAATTGATATTCCACAACAGAATACCGATAGCGGGCCGTGGGGGTCAAATACCGAGAGTAAAGATTTAATTACAGGCAATTATTCATGGGCAGTTGAAAATCCTGGTTATGGTACCGCGGTTAGAACTTTTGTTAAACAATAATCAATAGAGCGATGAAAAAATATTTTTATATACTAACACTTTGTGTACTAAGCATATCTGCTTGTAAAAAAGATGAACCAGTTGGCGGTACAGCAGTACAGGACCTATCTGGTGAGTGGTGGGTGCAGATTGATGGTAAAGGCGATTATTATGGAATCTCTACCTACAATACAGCTGATAACTCATCAAGCCAGATGTGGTTAAATTTGACTAATTTTTGGGGCAGTTCAACTCAAACTGTTTTTGGTAAGGTTAATGTAAACCTAGATAACAAAACCATTACTGGGCAGAATATTATTAATGCAGGTACTTATACAGGTGGTATAAAATTTACGGTAACCAATGGAAAGATCACAACTAATGGTGCCGTGGGACCATCATCTAAAGCACCAACCGATGCCATTGCATTGGATGTTGAATTTTCGGATGATCCGGGAACGGTTTATCACTTAAAAGGTTACCACCGAACAAAATTTGTTGAAGACGATCATTAACTATTCGTAATAAGTAATAAGGCCCTCCATAATTATTTCTGGAGGGCCTTGTTGTTTTAAGAGAAATTTATAACAAAGGCTTTAAATTTTTAAAATGCTACCCTTTTAATAAGCGGTATTTAAGAACCTAAACCGCTCTAAAATTTCATTTTTTGTATAACTATGAAGACGGTTATTTTTAACTAAATTATTAGTTTTGTTGGTTTTTGATGCTTTTTTTGTCAAATAGTTATTTTTTAACAAAAAAAAGGGTTAAATGTTAAAAATTGTTAAAAATAATTTGGTTGTATACATAACTAACTCTACATTAGCCTTTATAAATCATTAACTAACCTATTTTCAAATTATGAAAAAACTTCTACAAAGTTTGTTCATTCTTGTGCTATGCGCCTCCTCGGCGTTTGCCCAAGAAAGAACAGTATCTGGTACAGTAACATCTCAGGAAGATGGACTTCCTGTACCTGGTGCATCGGTAAGGGTAAAAGAAATCCCTAATTTAGGTGCTCAAACGGGTGCTAACGGAAAATTTTCACTAAACGTTCCCAAAAATGGTAAAACTTTAGTGGTAACCTTTTTAGGTTATGCAACAAAAGAGTTTGTTATTCCTGCTAACAATGTTGTAAACGCGGTTTTAAATTCAGATGTCACCTCATTAAATGAGGTTGTTGTAACTGCCGGTGGTGTTACAATTCAGCGCCGTCAACAAGGTAACCAGTCTACTACAGTTAAAGCTGAAGAATTAACTCAAGGCAAGGCATTTAACGTTGCGAGTGCCCTTACCGGTAAGGTTGCGGGTTTGCAGGTAAATGCGGTAAGTAGCGGTGTTAATCCAAGTATCCGTTTAGTATTAAGGGGTAACCGTTCATTGTTGGGGAATAACCAGGCTTTGGTTGTTGTTGATAATGTTATTGTACCAAGTGATATCTTAGGAAACTTAAATCCAGAAGATATTGAAAACATTGAAGTGTTAAATGGAGCAGGTGCTGCTGCACTTTATGGTTCTGATGCTTCTAACGGCGCATTAATCATTCAAACTAAAAAAGGTAAAAGAGGTTCGTCAACAATTAATGTTAGTCACACGACTAATATTGAGCAGGTAAGTTTCTTACCTCAGTTACAAGATCGTTTTGGATCTGGTACGGGTAATGATGATATACCAACTTATACGCCATTTGAGAACCAACAATATGGTCCGGCATTTGATGGCGTTGTTCGCCCGATTGGTAAACCTTTAGCTGATGGCTCGATCCAATCTGTGCCTTACTCATTTAATTCAGACGAGAATAAAAATGCTTTTTGGGAAACAGGTTACTCTAACCAAACAGACTTTAACTTGTCTTCTGGTGATGATAAAGGAACCTATTATTTTTCTGGACAGTATTTCGATCAAAAAAGTACTGTACCTGGCGATAAATACAACAGGTTTACCATGCGTGTTAATGGTGAGCGTAACTTAGGCAACAATGTCACCTTTAGTTTTAATTTAAACTATGTGCAAAATCGCTACGATCAATCAAGTGCAATTGCAACAGTTTATGACAACGTTTTACAATCACCAGGTGAAATCCCTTTAACTAGGTACAAAGATTATAAAAACGACCCGTTTTCTACTCCTGATGGATATTATAACGAATACTATCAAAATCCATACTTTGCTTTAGGTAATAACCGCAGTGCTACACGTAATGATTATTTAACGGGTAATGCTCAGTTAAAATGGAATCCGATTAAGGAATTATCTTTATTGGTTAGAGCGAATTTATCTAACAGATCATTTGCCAATAAATCTACAACCAATAAATTCACTTATTCAGATTATCGTTTAAAGGAAACGCCTAACTTCTCAAACGTTGTTGGCGGTGTGAGTGATTATTCAGGATACAATGTTCAGATCAATCCAGAATTCCAGGCACAATACATCAAAAAACTCTCTAAAGATTTCTCATTAAATGTTATTGCTGGCGCTACAATCAGACAGAATACTTACAAAAGTGTAAATGTTGGCACGAATGGCGGTTTAGCACTGGCTGATTTCTTTAATATTTCTAATGGTCTTCAAAATCCAAGTGCTAGTGAAACAAATTTCAAAGCCAGACAGATTGGTGTTTATGGTGACGCCCGCTTAGGTTTCAGAGATTATTTGTACCTACACGTTACTGGTAGAAATGATTGGAGATCAGTTTTGGCACCAGAAAGCAGATCATTTTTCTACCCAGCTGTCGACATTTCGTTCATTGCGTCGGATGCAATTCCATTCTTGAAAAACTCTAACGTAATTGAATCTTTAAAAATTAGAGGTGGTGTTTCTAAAGTGGGTAATGTTAACTTAGGTAATAGCTCTAACTTCGGTGCTTATGCATTGTTGCCAACATTTGGTCAAGGTTATGGTTACCCGTATGGAGGAATTCCGGGATTTACTTTGGGTGACCGTATTGTATCGCCAAACATTAAACCAGAAATTACTTTAGCTTATGAAGGTGGTGTTGATTTCTCATTATTAAAATCAAGAATTACCGGTAGTTTCACTTATTACAAATCAAATACTACTGATCAAACGGTTCCCGTTAACGTAGCTAACTCAACAGGTTTTTCATCTTTCTTAACCAATACTGGTGAAGTAAGTAACAAAGGTATTGAAACAAACCTTCGCTTGGTTCCTTACAGAAATACAAGTAACGGATTAGAAGTTACTGTGGGTGCTAACTATACATATAACGATAACAAAGTGGTCTCAATTAGCAACGGCCTTCCTCAGTTAGGTTTATCGGGAACAACTACACTAGGTGTTTGGGCTGTTGAAGGTGAAGCATTCCCTGTATTAAAAGGAACTGATTACAACAGAGATCCTCAGGGAAGAATTATTGTTGATAAAATTACAGGTTTTCCGAGCGTTACTACTGGTACAACTGTTTTAGGAAACACTGAACCTAAACACCGTTTAGGACTTGATGCCGCAGTTTCTTTCAAAGGATTCCGCTTAGCTGGATTATTTGAGTACCGTGGCGGTTTCGTAATGGCGCAAAACTCTGGAAGTTTTGATTTTTCCGGAGCAGGTATCAGAACAACCTATTTTAACCGTGAGCGTTTTGTGATTCCAAACTCTTCTTACTTAGACCCTGCTACGAATACGTATGTAGAGAATACCAATATTACGACCAGAACAGGTGGTGTCGATTTTTGGACGAACGGACCAACTAATACAGGTGTTGCAACAAATTATACTTATTCAGCTGCTTTCTGGAAGTTAAGAGAATTATCATTATCTTATGATATTCCTAAGTCGGTTTTAGGCAATTTGAAATATGTTAAAGCAGCCCGTGTAAGTGTTCAAGGTAGAAACTTATTTATATGGACACCAAAAACAAATATCTATACAGACCCTGAATACAGTGCTGCTGGTTCTGATAACAATGGTATTGGTATCACCTCTCTTGGTCAAACGCCACCAGCTCGTTTTTATGGAGCTACATTATCATTAACTTTTTAATACATATACATATGAAAAAGATATATAACGGTTTATTCATAGT
>NZ_JBFTQI010000038.1:0-15408 GCF_056398925.1 Pedobacter sp. 01T416_2 | reverse complement strand
CTTTTAATCCTTTCGGATTTAAACCTAAATAGGAGTAATGTGCCCAAAATAATGGTCCTACTGAATTTTTCTGACCTTGATAATCAAGTGTAAAAGGATGTCCGTAAAATTTGAAACTAGTTTTAATCTGCCCGTTTCTTGCCCAACCTTCGTGATACACCTCTGCAGGGATACCATGCGTGGGGGATGAGGCGGCCATTACATACATAATCAAACATTCATTATAACCTTTAACCGGAAAGTTCATTTCCCATTTATACGCTGGCGACCAATGCCAGTACAATACATTTTGGCCATTGCGGTACCAGTTAAAATCGATTCCTTTCCAAAGTTCATCAGCTTTTTTCGCTAATGCCTTTTCACCATCCGTTCCATTTTTATAATATTCGTTAATACAGATTAAGGCCTGTGCAACAAAAGAAGTTTCTACAAGATCGCCTCCATTATCTTTTTGCCCAAAAGGACGTACTTTGGCAGTTTCTCCATTTATCCAATGCGACCATGCACCATGAAAACGATCGGCTTTGGATAGAAAATCCAATATTTTGTTTAATCTGTCTAATCCTTCTTTTTTTGTTACATAACCTCTATCAATACCGCTTAAAATGGCCATCAAGCCAAAGCCAGTTGCACCGGTTGCCACTGTATTCTTATCATTTTCCGGGTACACATTATCCACATGAAAGCGTTCTCTACCAGCACCTGATGTTGGTTCAGCCCCATCCCAAAAATATTGGAAAGTCTGTTTTTGCACAAGATCCAGTAATTCAATGTCGGTAAGGTTTTTTTTGATCTTCAGATCAGGATTGTATGCCTGTTTTTCACGCTGTGCACATGATGATAGCGTAAAAAGGGTAAATGATAATAAAAGGAAGTTTCGGAATATAAATTTCATTGCTGCTGTATAATGTTAAAGATTGGGACTGCTAAAACCAAGATTTTTCATGCCTGTTTTAACTTCGGGAGCAGACATAAATAAGTTCCAGATTAATTTGGTTCTATAATTTTCGATCATCACTACTATTGGTCCCTGATCTATGGCCAAAGTAGAAGAAGCAAACCATTGATCTTTTAGCGAGAAAGCATCGTAAAAACCATAATCTCCCCAGGTTTTGTTGCCCAGTTTATAATAAAAATATTTTAGCGCCTGCATCGATTCGGTTGGCGTATACGGAAAAGATGATAAGGCTGCGGTAGGGGCAATTACACCAATATCATTGTTCGGCGCACTTGCAGTATATCCGTTAGGAATATCACTTGCCGTTAAACCCCAGCAATTTTCGCCATAACCATAGTTTCCGAGCGGATTAGCTTTGCAATAATTATAATTAATCTGCGTGTGTGCTTTAGCCTGTGTTTCGTAATTTGCGTAAGCATCGCTTAACCCTGTTGGATTGATGCCCAAGAAAGAATAGTGTGCAAAAAATAATGGGCCACCATTGGCTGTGCSTAAAGGAAGTTGAACACCATAATAGGTATTCCCATTTTTCATTGCTCCATTTTGTGCCCAACCAGTATCATAAACAGTTTTAGGGATCGAATAAGTAGGAGAGGCTGCTGCCATTACATAAGTGATCAGGCACTCGCTCCAGCCTTTAATGGGCAGGTTCATGTCCCAGTTATAATTAGGGCTCCAATGCCAGTAAAGTGTATTACTGTTATCTTTTCTGTACCATGTCCATTCTACGCTGTTATAAATGGTATTAATATCAGCTCGTAACGCAGTTTCTGCTGCATCAGTTCCATTAAAATATTGACGGGCGGTAATTAAGCCTGCCATTAAAAATGAAGTCTCAACGAGATCGCCACCATTATCTTTGGTACTGAACGGAATTACTTTTCCGGTATTGCCATCCAGCCAATGTGGATAGGCGCCATGAAAACGATCGGCAGTTTTTAAAAAGGATACCATCTTTTGGATCCTCGTCAATCCATCGGCCCTGCTGATGAAATTTCTGCTGATACCAGTAACCAAGGCCATGATTCCAAAACCCGATCCACCAGAAGTTACGGTATTACCAGATGTATTTCTTTCCCTTGCAAGGCCACTGGTTGGGTGTGCAAAATCCCAGAAATATTTAAAAGTCTGCTTTTGAACTAAAGTTAAAAGGTCGTCGTCGCTGATGCGGGCAAATTTATCTGCATCATCAACAGCAGTGATCAGGTTTACAGCAACCGCCGATTGAAGTTTGCCACCGGTTTTTGATGATAAATTGTTATTAACGTTTAAGATATATTTAGTAATGGGCTGCAATGCAGTAGCAGTAATTACAACCGTATTATCGTTGTTCTCTAATTTGGAAGTGAATGCTGCCGGATTTCCAGAGGCATCGGTAAGGGTAACGTTGCCACTTATAGAAGTAGAATTGATTGGTGATGAGAATGTTATTTTGATAATTGGGTTATTGTTTAAGCCATAATAGGTAAAGCCACTGTAAGCATCGTTTACCTTTAAATCGCTAAAAGCGAAAGATGATGGTGTAACAGGCGGATCAACCGGTGCTGGTGTATCGCCTTTTTTGCACCCAAAAAAAACAGCCGATAAGATGAAAATATAAAAATATTTTTTTTTCATAGTGTGGTAGTTGAAAGGGCCCCCAATCGGTGGCCCTTTTAATTTGGTCTATCAGGGAGGAAAACTATTTTCCTCTTCCTTCTAGTTTAGATAATGAACCAATTTCAACATCGGTTAGTGCCTTGTTAAAAATTTTAACTTCATCTAATTGACCTACTAAATAACTCGCCCAATCTTGTTTGCCAGTTGAGTTTGTTAAACTAGGTGTTGTTTGAAATTGCACGGTGCCAAAAACCATTTTAGAGGCATCTTGAAAGGTTAGTTGACCCAAGTTTGCTACAACTTTTTCTCCGATTTTAGAGCCATTAAAATATACCTTATAGGTTGAAGTGGTAGCATCATATGAATAGGCTATTTGATTCCATTTATTCCAAGGATCAACAATCTTTAAAAAATTGTCTCCGCCATTGTTAACCACACCTGTATAAGAACGGGCAACCAATCTGCCAGTTGAAGCATCCCCGTTATTTTCCATAAACAGCGTTAGATTTCCCCAAAAATCGGATGATTTTGCAACATCAACTAATCCTACAATCCCTTTATCATTAAGGGGCATATTAAACCAGCAGGTAAGCGTAAAACTTTTTAAATTTTGTACTGCCGCTGGCGTGTTGGAAGTTACGTAGCCATTTAATGCGCCTTGTAACGATCTCCCTTTAATACCGGTACTGAAACTGGTACCAGTATTGGTGCCTGCTGTATTCGATACACTATCAATTAAACTGCCATCAAATGCCCAATAAGCTATTAGGCTTGAAGGAGCAATCTGTTTTGAACTCGTGTAGCCATTAATGTTTAAGGCTGGTGCATAAGTTGTTGGATCAAAGTCTTTTTGGCATGATGATAACACCAAGGTTACAGCTGTCAATAATAAAAAATATTTTGTTTTCATTTTCGTAAAAATTAGCGATTAGTAACCTGGGTTTTGAGTTAAAGTTCCTGCACTTTTATCAATCTCATTTGCGGGTATTGCCCAAACTTCGTTTTTGCCTGCTTTCCAGCCTTTAGGGCCAAATATAGCCGCTCCACGACCTTGGCGAATTACATCGAAATACCGGTCTGACTCCATAGCTAATTCTACTTGTCTTTCTTTCCAAATCGCCTGGCGCAAAGCCTCTTTATCAGAAGTGGTTACATCTGGTAAAATACCAGCAATCCCTCCGCGTGCACGCGCACGTACCCTGTTCAATGATGTTTTAGCTAAAGTGGGATTTCCTTGCTCGTTTGCAGCTTCTGCATTCATTAGCAATACATCCGAAAATCTTATTACCCTAACATTTTGTTGCGAGCCTTCTGTATAACCGCTTACAATTAAACTAAATGGTACATATGATTTTTGATTATACATTGGATTATCTCCAGTCGGACTAATAGCATCACCTTGTGGAGTAGTTTCTCCTCTAAAAATTATTGTTGCATCTTTACGGGGATCACCAGTTTCGTAAGCTGCTACTAGAGCAGGAGTAGGTACATTAAAACCCCAACCTGCAACACTACCCCGTACACCTTGTACCTGGCTATATTGAGAGTTAGAAGCATCTTTATTATTCAATAAAAGTTCGCATTGTATCTCAAAAACTGATTCGATATTATTTTCGTGGTTAGTTCTAAAGCCTTCTTGATAATTAGGATATAAATCGTAACCCAATGTAATTACAGTATTTGTAAAAGATAGTACCTGATCCCATTTTTGCTGATACATAGCAACTTTTGCATGTAAGGCAAGCGCAGCGCCTTTGGTTGCTCTGCCTAAATCAGCTGCTGGATAGGTTTGAGGCAAAACTGCTGTTGCATCATCCAGATCTTTCTCGATAGCGGCCCATACTTGTGCTTTAGGCGTTCTCGGAATATTAAACTCAGCCGGTGTTTTGGGTACGTTTAAACGCAAAGGTACATCGCCAAAAGCGCGAACCAATCTAAAATAAGAATATGCTCTAATAAATTTTGCCTCGGCTAAATAACGGGCTTTTAAGCTTGCATCCATATTGATCCCTGGAACGTTATCAAGCACTTGGTTACAAAGATTTATATTTTGATACTGTGCTTCCCAGAAACCTCCCATTTGCCCTTCTGTTGATGTTACTGTAAAATTATCATAGGCATTTAAATAGTCAGAATCATTTGCCGCACTACCTTTTTCTGCTTCATCAGAACCCATACTTTCGAGCGCTAATGCCGGAAAAGCGGTATTTCCCCAAGTTCTGAGCTGTGCATACATCGAATTAACCGCTTTTGCAGCATCGCTAGCATCTTTCCAGAAAACTACTGCAGGTTGCTGTGCTTGTGGATCAACATCTAAAAAACTTTTCTTACAAGCAGGTATTATTAAAAGTGAGGAGCAGATTACTACTATCCCCATCTTTTGTATATATGTGTTTTTATAATTTATTTTCATCGCTATTTGATATTAAAAAGTAACATTAACACCTAATCTGTAAACTGCAGATAGTGGATACACACTCGCATCGATACCTGCATTTGTTGGCGTACCACCGATTTCTGGGGTAAAACCTTTATATCCAAATAAGGTCACAGGGTTTTGCGCATCAACAAAAACTCTTACTTTTTTCATTGTCCACTTATTCATTAAAGTTGACGGTAAAGAATAACCTAATTGGATATTTCTTATACGGATATATGATCCATCTTCAACATAGAAAGAGTTTGGAGCGGAATTAAAGGTTGAGCCAACTGCTGCAGAAGGATAGGTGTTTGAAGTGCCTGCTCCATGCCATCTGTTATCATAAAAATCTTTACTAAAATTTTCGTTTCCAAAACGCGAGCCAATATTGGCATTGTAAACATCTACCCCGGCAACACCTTGTATATCAACGGTTAAATCGAAGTTTTTGTAGCCAAATGTAGTGCTTAAACCATAATTATATTTAGGATTAGGATTACCTAATACAATTCTATCTTTACCATCAATTACACCATCATTGTTTTGATCAATGTATTTAAAGTCGCCAGGTTTTGCTGTTTTTTGGGCAGATGCAGCAACCTCTGCAGGAGTTTGAAATATCCCATCTACTTTATAGCCATAAAATTCTCCAATTGCACCACCTTGTATAGTGCGTGTTGCTAAGCCTCCATTAGAAAGCCCTGCGCCACCTGCATAAATAGGGTTTAGGCCCGTAACAACTGATAAAACTTTGTTGTTATTTAACCCAACGTTACCGCTAATAGAGTATGAAAAGCCACTTTTAGTTTGATCTCTCCAAGTAGCCAAAAACTCAAAACCACGATTTTGTAAATCAGCCTGGTTGCCAATTTGCTTACCAGAAGAGGTACCAATAGAAGATAAAATAGGGATTTCGAAAATTGCTTGCTCTGTTTTTTTATTGTAAAAGCCAGTTTCTACATTTAATCTGTTATTTAAGAAACTTGCTTCAAGGCCAATGTCAGTACCAGTAGTACGCTCCCAATTTAAGAACGATGGCACTAATGAACTAACGTTTGCGCCAGTGTAAGCAACGCCGTTAAATACCACAACATAAGCGCCATCTTGTTTTACTACAAGCGTTGTTGGGTTTACAGGAACACCAGCATTACCCACTTTTCCCCATGATCCTTTTAGTTTTAAGCTATTGAAGATTTTCTGATCTTTCATAAAATCCTCATTGGAAATTACCCAACCAGCACCTACTGATGGGAAATAACCCCACAGATCTCCTCCACCATAAAATTGCGATGCTGCATCAGCACGTATCGTTGCATTTAAAAGATAACGGTCTTTGAATGAGTAATTTGCTCTACCAAAATAAGAAGAATAGGTTGTTAAGCTACCACCATCAATTACTGATCTATCTGCAGCATTACCAAGTGCTAAATATAGATCGCCCTCGCTTGAGTAAGGAACATTAAGCGCTGATGAATTAATATAGTAATTTTTTCTTCTCTGGGCAGTTTGACCTGCTAAAACTGTTAGGTTATGATCACCGAAAGTATTTTTATAAGTTAAGGTGTTTTCTAAGATCCAGTTTCTATCCTCGGTTCTTTTAATTTCTAATAAGCTTTTGTCGTTTCTTTGCCCCTGTGTAGCCTGATAAACCGGAGTGTACCCACGAACTTCAGCCTGACCAAAATCTCCGCCTATACTTGTTTTAAAAGTAAAGTGCTTAGCWAAATTTAACTCAGCATAAAAATTACCATTGTAACGGTAATTTTTAGATTTTTGATTAAAAAAATCTAAGGTTACCTGAGGATTAAAATTATTTCCTCCACCTAAACTAAAATCATTCGCATCACCATAGGTGCCATCAGCATAATAAACCGGAACTACTGGACCGGCTGCATATAACTGACGGAAAATAGAGCCGTTAACATCATCAGAGTTTGATGCTGTTGCTGAAATGGTATAACCAATTTTTAAAGGCTTTAATACCTGAATATCGTTAGAAAATTTAGCTGTATAACGCTTGTAGTTTTGTGTTTTAACAATTCCATCTTCTCCGGTATAACCTAAAGAAAAGTTATAAGTGCTCTTTTCACTACCACCGTTAATAGATACTTGATGATTGGTTTGTAACGCGTTTCTGAATGCCTGGTTATACCAATTGGTACCCTCGCCAAAGCTTGATGGGTTTGCGAAAAGGTTCGGAGCGCCATTAATTGCAGATAACTCATTTATTATCGTAGCATACTCTGTTGCGTTAGCCATAGCCAATTGATTGGTAACTACTCGATAGCCAACAGATCCGTTATAATTTATTACGGGATCACCTGATTTACCTTTTTTGGTCGTTATTAATACAACGCCGTTTGCCGCACGGATACCATAAATAGATTGAGACGAGGCATCTTTCAGGATACTTAAGTTTTCAATGTCGCTTGGATTAAGGAAACTGATCTCATCATACCAAACGCCATCTACTACATACAATACACCCGTATTGCCATAAATAGAACCAGTACCGCGAATGGTAATTTTTGGAGAAGAACCTGGTGCACCATTGTTGGTAATGCTAACCCCTGCAACTTTTCCCTGTAACGCACTTACCGCGTTGGTAGAGGCCTGCTTTGCAATGTCTTCACCTTTAACGGTAGCTACTGATCCTGTAACATCAATTTTTCGCTGTGTACCATAACCCACAACCACAACTTGCTCTAGTTGTTGTGTTGATGAAGCTAATGATACATTTAAAGTAGCTTGATTGTTTACAGCTTGCTCAAGTGCTGTATAGCCTACAAAGTTAAATACTAATGTGGCATTGGCCGGCGCGCTAATGGAGTAGTTGCCGTTCACATCTGTTTGCGTACCATTTTGTGTGCCCTTGATTAAGATAGTTACGCCTGGTAACGGAGTTTTATCACCCCCATCAACTACTTTACCTTTTACGGTAATGTTTTGCGCTAATGCTACGTTAATTGTTAGCAAACAAAATGCAGCGAGAACAGAGATTCTTGTAAAGATTCTTTTCATGCTTTATTATAAATTTAGTTTAATTGTTAGTTAAATGTGAGGTTGTTTTTGCTGATGTGCAAGTGTTTTTACCTCTACATTAATACATCATCTGATACTGTGGGGTATCTCAATCAAATAAACCAAATGCCATTTTAGCCTAAAAATGCAGTTTTTTAGATTTTAACATCACATTAATAAATACACAAGTGTACAAATAACACTAAGTGTTTTGTGGGGCCGGAAAGCTCGCTATGAGAGGTAATGATGTAGTGCCGATTGAGTGAGATAACATGAAAAAGCCTCAAAAATCGTTTTTTGTGCAAACGTTCCCGAGACTGGTTCGAGCAATTTTTGACCGCTCTAATTTGATTCTAGCTGCAAGATTAAAGTTCCATTAAAAACTCTGTCAGGTTTTTATCGTGCGGTACTTCGAGCTTTTTGCGTAAGCGATATCTTCTGATTTCTACACCCCTTAAACTAATGTTCAACAGTGATGACATCTCTTTGCTACTCATGTTCATCCTGAGGTAGGCGCAGAGTTTCAAATCATTCGGAACAAGATCGGGATGCTGTGCCTTTAATTTTTTAAAGAAACTTTCGTGTGCCTCATTAAAACTATTCTCAAATAAATGCCAATCACGCTCGTCATTCATACCATCATTAATTACTTTCTGGATTTTGCGTGTTTGATCATCTGAGAGTTTTTTCCCGTTCTCATCCTTTAATTTGGTGATCTCATCACTCAGCTTTTGGAGCAGTTCATTTTTATAAACAAGGGTCATGGCTGAGTTGGCCAGTTCTCTATTTTTCGAGGCGAGTTCTGCCTGTAATTTTTCTGTTTGCAGCTTGATGATCTGCTTTTCGTTGATCTCTGTTTCCTGTTTCAGGATCTCTTCTTGCTCGGCCTGTAAGCGGTCGCTGATTTTTTGGCTATCCCGCTGTAGTTTTCTTTCGTAAATTTTCTTACCCAGAATCAACACCACCACAAATAAAACAACATAACACAAAATGGCCCAATTATTTAGATACCATGGACGCAAAATAGTAAATGAATAAACGGTTTCCCTGCTTACTGAAGTATCATCGATTTTTGCCCTAACTTTAAAAATATAGTTGCCAGCACTTAAATTGGTAAAATCTTTTTGTGTGGCATAACTCCAATCAGACCAGGCCTTAGAATATCCTTCTAAATAAAACTGATATTTAACCTTAGCCTGTCTGTAATAGGGCAATGCATAAGAAATGCGGATATTGTTACGGCTGTTTTGGATCTCTGTTGCTTCCTCACCGTTTCCAGCTTCACTGATGAGCGAAAATTTATCGGTAATATCTTCTACACGCCTGATCAGTACGGCAGGCAATTTTTGTTTCTGCAAACTCAGTTGAGCCGTAGGATTGTAGATTACGAACCCATCATCAACGCTGATCAGGTAAATGGAATTACTGATTCGGCTGATATTCTCATAATATTGCACCATCCGGCCATCTAAAATACTGAATTGATTCGAATCTATTTCTACTTTACCAGGTTCGCTAAAGTTAACCAGTGCTGTTTTGCCGTGATTAATAAACCAATATTTTTTGCCACCGGCGCTAATAATTTTATTGGAGGATTCGAAAGAACCGAGTTCTTTATTAAGTGCTTCGTACTTTGTAAACTTATTGCTCAATTCATCGTAAGTATAAAAACCTGCATCAGAAGAAAAGACAATCTTGTTTTCTAAGTTAAATATATTAATGTTGTAATTTCCGGGCAGACCGTTCCTTTCATCAAAATATTTGGTGCTGGTTACACTCGTGTAGTTAGGGCTTAAGCTTAATTTATACAGCCCCTTATAAGCATGCGCTACCCAAATATCCCCCTTATTATCCTGTTCTACATATCTGGATGGGGCATCAAATCCGGCAATTTTAGTAACAAACTTTAATCCTGATGCAGGATATTCTGTGAAAAGCGAAAGACCGGTATAAGTACCCTGAATAAGGTAATTCGGATTTGAGTTTAACTTTTTAATTGTCCAGCCACCAGATGATCTCGATAACCAATCGATTTTATCGCCGTTTACTTTAAATGTGCCGCTATTGTGTCCACAGATCAACTCATTATCAATAATGGTGAGTTCCCATACCTGCCCTTGCGAATTAGAGATTAACCGAAAATTAAATGGCAGTAGGTTATCTGGCGACCACTCGCTATAAAATAAACCCTGATTGGTGCCAAGATAAATTTTATTATTAAAGATAATGCTGGAGTAAACAGTACCAAACTGACCTGTTTTATCAAAATAAAAATATAAGGGAGAGTTAAGTTCTATGCGGTCGATCCCATTGTCAAGACCTGTCCAAAGATTTTGTTCATTATCGGCGTATAAGCTTAAAACAGTATTGTTCTGTAAACCGCTCGATTTATTGATCCGCTGCACAACTCTTCCATTTTCGTCAATAATGATCAGGCCATTAAGGATAGTGCCGTAAGCAAAATATTTACCCAATAAACTTACTCCATTGTTAAGTTGGTAGGTTTTAAGATAGCTATTTGCTGATGTGTTTAGCGGCGTAAAATCTTTTCCGTCATAGGTAAATAATCCGTTTTTACTGGTGCCGATAATGAGGCCGGTGGTTTTGTAAGGAAGGATAGAAAGAATTCCTTCTTTGCCAAGTTTTTCACTATTTGGGATGTGGACCAATTTGTTGCCAATGAGCTCGAACAAACCTTTTTCCAGTACTTCAATTAAGTACCTTTTGTTCACCTTATGAAGAAACAGAAAGGATGATGGCGATTTTACAACCTCGATTTTGTTGTTTTTATAGAGAAATATTTTCGAAAAGGATTGAAAGATTACCCTATCCTGATCTACATATATTTTCCAGACTTCATCATTGATTTTTATTCCTTTTGGCAAAAGATTGGTAAGTGAGCTATAGGTTAACTTGTTGCTTTTAATCGACCAAAAGCCAAATTCACCAAAGCTACCGGTATAAATTCTTCCTTTATCATCTGTTGCGACCGATCTAACAATTTGCCTGTTGGGCATCTGATATTTCTGCCAGTAGCGGCCATCGAAAGTTAAAAGTCCTTCAGCATTGCCAAAGTACATCACACCATTTTTATCTTTTGCTATACTCCAGTTCTGGTTTCCTGAAGAATAAACCGATTTTGGATAATTTTCTATATATGGAACGCCTATGCTTTTAATTTCTGATGCATGGGCATTTATTGCGAAGCAGGATAATAATAATAATAGGAGCCGGAAATGGTTTAGCATAAAATGGTTAATAGGTAAAGCCATTAATACACAAAGTAAATGAAAAATTGTTTAATAAGGGCGATAGATGGTTGATGGTTTAAGGAATCAAGCGCGAAAAAACATCATAACCTCGATTTATTAAAAATTATTCACAAGTGATTAATTTTTAGCCTTTGCTGAACGCGATCGTCATGCTGAATTTATTTCAGCATCTTTCCTGCAAGATAGATCCTGAAATGAATTCAGGGTGACGACACTATTATTATCACGGTTTCAAGAGGTTGTCAAACTTGTAATAACCTCTTGCCATTCTGTTCATCTATTGAAATGTAAAATTCTCTTGAGAAGAGTGCTATGTTTCTAGTAACTTTAAATTCGTTACGCCTTCACTGCTACCGGCTGCGGAACCTTTACATAATAGCCTGTACCATCGTAAGGGCGCTTGCGTGGATTGGTAGTGCACTCCGCTGAGCAACAGCCCTGAAGCTGATCACCGCATTCATCGCATTGGGTAATGTGCTCATTACATTCCGGATTGGCGCAGTTAATCATTTTAGGGGTAGTTTTACCACAGTTATAACAAACTGAAACAATGGTAGGGTTTACCGCATTTACATCAACAGCAATGCGGTTGTCGAAAACATAACACTTACCTTCAAAATCCTTTCCACCCGCTTCTTTTCCATATTTAATAATGCCACCATGTAATTGGTAAACATCGTTAAAGCCATGGTGTAAAAGCAAAGCAGAAGCTTTTTCGCATTTAATACCTCCGGTACAATAGGTTAATATTTTCTTGTCTTTATATTGGGCAAGTTGATTAATCTGTTCAGGGAAATCGCGGAAATTCTCGATATCGAGTGTTAATGCATTTTTAAATTTACCAAGATTGTGCTCGTAATTGGAGCGGACATCCAGGATAATTACATCCTCATCATCTTTCATTTTCATGAAATCTACAGGCTCTAAATGTTTGCCTGTTTTTTCATTCGGATTAATGATCGAGGTATCTCTTAAACCAGAATGAACAATTTCGGATTTATAACGGCAGTGCATTTTCAGGAACGAGGGCTCCTCAACATCATCTATTTTAAACTCTGTTTTTGCAAACCTTTCATCGGCATGTACTGCTTTCATGTAAGCGTCGCAAGCCTCAACCGTACCAGAAACAGTGCCGTTTAAACCTTCATCAGCAACGATAATACGGCCAACTAAACCTAATGATTTACAAAATTTAAGGTGATCGGCAGCAAATTGTTCTGCCTCTGCTATGTAACTATAGCAATAGTAAAGTAATGTCTGATATTTTTCCATAACGCTGTTGATACCGTTGCAAACGGCGTTTAAAGCGGGGCAAAGATAATAAAAAAAGGTAGAAGGTAGAAGGTAAGGTGGAAGGTTTTTAACTCCTGATTTCAGAATCTTCCCTTTTTAGGAAAACAGCCAAAATTGGCTGAGTATACCTTACGCCTTATACCCTACGCCTTAAACCTTATTATAAGGTGTAAGCTATTCTAAATCCTTGTGTTAATTTGCGGGCACCGTCGTAAGCAAAGCCATAACTGGCCCTTAATACCAGGCGTTGGAAGCCGAAATAAAATTCTTTATAATTTCTTTTTTCTGGAGAAGACAAATAGCCACCCCCAATAAACTCTTCCAATTTAGCTTTACGCAGTAACGGCACTTTATTTGTGAAAAAGCCTGCAAAGTTATGCTCTAAATGCGCTTCGAAGTATTGCTGATTGGTACTAAACTGATAAAAATCTAAATATTGAAACTTTCTTATATTAGGAGGGAAGATGGTAGAAATGTTACCTGAAAAATGTTTGAAATCAGGATAGTACATCTTTGCATTATTAAGAAACTTTCCTGCCCCAACCAAAAATGAACTATAGCCCAATAACCCTAGGCTAATTCTATCCTGATAAACTTCTGCTTTTACAAAATCGTAATCAACATCGCTATTTAAAACGTTGTTAAATCCTTTTTTATATAATACCGTAATTCTAGGAAAGTGAGATTCGGTATAAAACTTGCCATCTGGACGGGTAATGTATTTCTGGCCGATAGTGTAGGTTAAACTTACAGTTGCACTTAGGGAATTGTACGTAGGAAAAAGTGGCGTTTCTACAGTTGGACTAAAAGGATTGTTCGACGTAAATTCCCTATCCTTGGCATCGATAAACTTAAATGTAGAGTTATTGATTAAATTTTTGTTCCTGCTATAATCTACACTCGCACTTCCCTGTAATCCTGTTGCCAGTTCTCTGGTTGTATTAATGTTAATGAAGCTTTTCTCGTAAAATTTCGAGAAGTTTTTTTCGTAAAGCAATGAGTTAATGGTATTGCCTAATGCAGTCATTGAGCCCAGATTGTTTAGGTCAAAAATGCCATTTCCGAACGATGCACCTACACTGGCCCTTTTAAGTGGATTGTAATAGTAACTTCCGGTTAAACTTCCGGTAAGTTTTTTGTTGGCAAAACCATACCTCAGTTCAGGCCGGATAGAATAAGATCTTCTATTCTCGAAATCCTTTCTGTACGTAACCCCATATTTTACTGCAAAACCTTCTACAGTGTTGTAAAATATGGCTTTAAGTACCGGATCGAAAGACCAGTATTCCTTATCATAGCGATCGTTAACACTATGTCCTCTTAACAGCAATTTGCCGATGCCAAACTTATTGTTGTCTTTTTCTAGTGAATCGAGATACTTTTTCGATTCCTTTAATTTAGCAATACTATCTTTTTTAACGTAATTGAGCTTCTCATCACCTGTTAAAGGAATCGGCCTATTGTTTGTCCAGTAGGTAGAGTCTTTTTTGTTCACCATTTCAGTTATTTTCAATATTTCGCCATTGAAAAAGTTTTTAGGAAACTTAGGGTCAACATTGTAATTGCTATAAATACCAACAAAATAGCCTGCAATTTTAAAGCCTAACACATTACCCGCAAATTGAAAATTGATCGCGGTAGGCATATAAACCTCCTTAACCTTGGTAAATTGTTGGCTGATGTTTAAGGTATCGATAAAGTTGATGCCTGATTTTTTAGTTAAATAAACATCGGTATTGTAAATTCTCCAGCTGCCATCAATAATGTATATAATTCCCCTAAACACAGGATCATTTTCACGACGGGGGATGACCTCTATTTTGTGGATCAGTTCTCCATTCTCTTTGGTTTCGCCAAGCAACTTGTATTTATAGTAAAACAGGGCATTGTCTGCAATTGGCGAAATGAAGCCCCTGGTGCTTAATTTGTTTTCGAGCAGGTAATTATCATAGAAATTAATGATGAGATCAGATGCTTTATTAAAACTGAAAGCATTGTTTCTTCCGGCAACTTTTGATGAAATCATTTCTTCGTGCACATCATTAGGCCTTCTAAAATTAAACTTACTCTGCGATTCTGATAAATAAATGATGCCTTTTCGATTGGTATCAAGTTCTAAAACTTTTTGGATATCCTGACCGAAAAACTTTTTAGGAGCACCCCTTAAACGTTGTACACCTTTAATGTAAACATTACAACTAAACTCCTTAACTTCATTTAGGTGTGTTTTTCTCTGTTTAATGGTTTTGCGGATAATGGCATAAGCCGGATCCTCGGCATTTGCCCTGATGTTTACATTTTCTAAAGTATAACTTTCGGATGTTAGGGTTACGTTGAGCGAAATATCATCGGTAAGGTTGATGATATGTTCCTGCTGTTTGTAGCCCACAGCCCTAAAATTTAGTGTGTATTCTCCCGTTTTTAGCTTCATCGAATATCTCCCATCAACATTTGCAGATGTGCCGGTAGTGGTGTTTTTTAAATAAACCGAGGCAAAAGGAACAGGCTGCCCGTTGGTATCTTTAACTATACCCGTGATCGTAAATTGTTGAGCAAAAACAAAATTGGTGAGGCCACAAAAAAATAGGAGCGCGCAAATTCTTATCATAAATTAGATTAGTAAGCTATAAATATCGAATAACTTTTAAGACTATACATATAGGGGGGTGTGAAAGTTTGTTAAGATTGAAAAAATAATAACAGCTGATTACTATAACAAGTCGTTTTCATTCATTTAAAAGCTATTCTAATCGGTATCCCTTAGAAATAATTTTGAATTCACTTCCCGTGGATGAAGTTTTAATCACATAACAGGATAAATCGGTATCAATTAATCCACGCCATTT
>NZ_JBFTQI010000037.1:0-15464 GCF_056398925.1 Pedobacter sp. 01T416_2 | reverse complement strand
ATAAAATATCTCCGCTCACATCGGCAAGTGCTTTATTCATCATTCCGTTTTCATCTCCAAAAACACGCATACCGATAATTTTCTGTGCTAACCAATCCAAATCCTCTAAAGCATCGGCATCTTCTATGCCTAACAACACTAAAAATCCGGTATCAATCGCTCCCGTAACCTCACCATCAACTGTGCAACTTGCCTGTGTAACTCTTTGTAAAACTGCTCGCATTTTATACTACTTTTGCTCAATAAAATTGATATGCGCAAGATAAGTATTTTAGTGATTTCTGTGTTTCTCTTCCTTGGGTGTATGCAAAAATCAATTGTTCACCCTACTTTTTATTATTGGAAAACGGATTATCAGAACAAAAAGGAAGAAACCAGTTATCTTGATCAATTTAAATCTAAATCTTTGTACATGCGGATTATGGATGTAGATTTTAATCCAGATCTGCAGCTACCTGTACCTATTTCGCCGATTAAATTTTCAGATCCCCTACCTAAACAGATCGACATTATCCCCGTTGTGTTTATCGTTAACGAGGTTTTTAACAAGATTGACACCATGCAAACAGCGGTTATGGCAGATCGCATTGTTAAATTTGTAGCCGCAAAGGTAAAACAGGCAGGAAAGCAAAATTATATGGAATTACAGATTGATTGTGATTGGACCAAAGGCACCAGAAACAGGTATTTTAAATTTCTCGAACAATTAAAGGCGAATCCGCTTTTAAAGGGAAAAACCATTTCGGTAACCTTGCGGTTGCATCAGGTTAAAAACATCGTATCAAGCGGCGTACCTCCTGTAGAAAAGGCCATTTTAATGTGTTATAATATGGGTAACCTGCGTAAATATGGTGAACAAAATTCCATACTGGATCAGCACGAAATGGATCTCTACTTAAAAGATTTCCTGGAACAATATCCCTTACCACTTGATGTGGCCTTACCCATTTTCGAATGGGCAGTGGTATTCAGGAACGGGCAATATGCGGGTATCTCCAAACGAATAGGCAAAACCCAGATCGGGGATAAAAAACTTTTTAAACAGAGGGGAAATTCGATTCTTTATGATCTTTTGGTTGATTATTCTGCAGCTGGGTTAAAAAAAGGAGATGTGGTAAGGTGGGAACAGATTTCCACTGAAGATTTACTTTCGACCTCTAAATTTTTATCCCGATATTTAAGCCCTAGAGACCGGAACCTCGTTTTTTACCATTTAGACACCGACCTTTTAAAACATTTTACTAATGAAGACGTTCAAAAAGTTATCGCTAATTTTTAGTGTATTCCTGATTACTTTTTTCGGCGAAATTGCCGTAAATCTTGCCTGTGGCGGTGAGATAGATCCTTACGATTATTACATTTCTTATTTCCACAACAACATAGAAGGGGATGAATATTCTCCGTTCGCCTACAACCAGATGGTATACCTCAACAGCGAAACGGATATAGAAAGCGAGCCAGATATCAATAGTCGTGAATGGGCAAAATACCTCAATGTTAAAAAAGAAGATGTGCTAAAAGTAATGTACAAAACAGATAGTGCAACTGACATAAAACTCGTTAATTTTGATGGTAACGCATCACAATTACCCGATAGCTTACAACAGAATAGTTTTATCAAGGCGTTAAGCAAACGCAAAGAATCACTAAAGTATTATCAATTCGCCAAAAGCTGTGAACCTTTGGCCAATGTGGATTTTAGTCTTTGGGATCCTAATCCCCGTGATACGACTGCCATGGGTTCAAAAGCCCAAGAAGGTCTAAAATTAACAGAAGCAGAGAAAGACGATTTTCTTAAACTGCGTTACGCTTACCAAGCTGAACGGATGTTTCATTTTGCAGGATTGCACGCCGAAAGCAAATCGACCTACGAAAAGTATATCAAAACCAGTAAGGTAAACAGTGCGGTTAAGGGCTGGGCATTAGCACTCTATGCCGGATCGACCCGTAGGTTGGGAAATCCTGAAGAATCTGCCTTTTTATTCTCGAAGGTTTTTGCAAGCAACCCAGAGCGAAGAGTACAGGCATATAAAAATTATTATTACACCAGCTCGCCAGTTAACGGGGCGCTAAAATATGCCAAAACCAATAACGAGAAAGCCAATATCTGGGCGATAAACGGGTTTGGAGATGCTGATTCGGGTATAGAAAGTCTGAATAAAGTTTATCAGTACGAACCAAAAAGCCAGCTTAACGGCACGCTGCTGGTACGTGAAGTAAATAAATTAGAGCAAGATCTTATCGAGGCGAACGATATTGCCAAAATTGGCTATAATTATTATTTTTCGGATAATGGCAATTCTAAATATAAAGACAGTCTAAAAGCCGTCAATCTTAAACAACTGAATGAAATCAGGAATTTTGCGGTAAAACTGGCAACCGAAAAAAAATATCCGCAGCCTGAGCTAGGCACTTTAACCGCAGCTTATTTATCGTGGATGGAGAACAAAGATTTTCTGGCGACAAATTACCTTGCAATCCTAAAACCAGATAAACTACCAGAAAGATTACGCGACCAATACCGCATTACCGATTTATTGATCAAGGCGAAAAACATCAAAAAAGGAAACCCTTTTAATGAGAACGATTTATTACCGACCTTAAAATGGCTTGACGAAAAACGTTTTGCAGAGAACAGCGAGCAACCAAAAGGACCATATTATTATGATACAGATCGTGCCAGCAAACGCTTTAGCAGAACGACCAGAAATTTTTATCAGCAAATATTGGCTCCAGCTTATTTGAGTATGGGCGATACTGCGAAAGCGGCATTAGCAATGGTTAAAGGCGACCTGGAATACAAAACGTTAAAAGAGAATTCACTTTTCCAGAACATGAGTTATCAAAGTATTGCTTTTTGGCAGAAAAACTTAAGTCCGAAAAGCATGCAGGGCTTAGCTGTTTATAAAACCAGGGCAACAGGCAATGATGTTACCGCTTTGTTGGCTTCGGCTTTAAACCAGCTCAAAAACGATGATTTTTATGAACTTTTTGGCACAACTTATTTACGCACACATCAATATGATAAGGCCGTTCAAATGTTTGCAAAGGTTTCGCCAGGTTACAAATATTTTAACCCCGATAACTGGTACGCTGATGAAGCCAACGCTAAACTTTATGCTAATCCTTTCATCGAAACGATAAACGATTATCCAAAAAAATATGTAACAGCGAAAACATCAATTACCAAAAAAGCTTTTGCAGCTGAAATGCTCCGCTTGCAGAAATTAACCATCAGTGATAAAAAGAATGCTGCGCTTTACTATTATAAAATGGCCAATGCAGTTTACCAAACCGGCTACTACGGCAACAGCTGGTTTTTAATCAGTTACGACTGGTCATCATACGACAACAGCAACCCAGCAAAATATGTATACGATGGCGATTATAAAAAAGCGCAAACGGCAAAAGCCTGGTATTTAAAAGCCAGAGCATTAAGTACCAATGCTGATTTTAAAGCAAAATGTACATTTATGTTGGCTAAATGTTTACAGAAACAGATCATCATGAATGCAAACCCGTTATCATTTTATTATTATGATAAAAAGGATGTGAAATGGAGAAACTTCATCAAGGCAAATTACAACAACCCTTATCTTAAAGAATTAAGGTTTAGCTATGGCAAAACGCCTTTTTATGCTGTTGCGGCGGGCGAGTGTAGTTATTTAGGAGATTTTATTAAGCCAAAAACGCAATAAGCACGTTTGACCATTAAGAAGTTAAGGTAGTTAGGAACCATGCGATAAAACCTTAATGCCCTTAACTCCTTAATGGTATAAAACAGTGAAACTTTGCAGTACAACACTTATCTATTTTAACAGATTTAGCTTCGCTGAGCCTTCGGGTTCTCCACTTCGTTGCACTTCGCTCGAAATGACGAATCTATATTAATGAGAAAACAGTCTATTTTATATTAATTTGCTTGGTTATTTTAACTAAACCCTAAACCTACCACCTAATCAACGCGCTGGCCCAGGTAAAACCCGATCCGAATGCGGCAAGGCAAACCAGATCGCCACCTTTAATTTTGCCTGCTTCCCAAGCTTCGCACAAGGCAATAGGAACAGAAGCTGCTGTAGTATTGCCATATTTCTGGATGTTATTAAAAACCTGATCATCATTTAAACCCAACAACTGCTGCACATACTGGCTAATACGCAGATTTGCCTGATGTGGCACCAACATATCAATATCTTTCTCTGTTAAATTATTTGCAGCCAAAGCCTCTTTAATTACTTCAGGAAATTTTACCACCGCTTTTTTGAAAACCGATGGCCCATCCATATAAGGTAAAGCGGCACCGCTATCCAAAATTTCCTGCGTCATAAATAAGCCACCAAGCTCCTGTTCAGGATAGGCAGGTTTATCTTTCAACCATTTATTGGCATGAGAACCTGGATAATACATGGCCAGGATTTCGGCATCGGCACCATCGCTATGCAAATGTGTACTTAAAATCCCTTTTCCGGGTTCATCTGTAGGCTGTAATACAACAGCGCCAGCACCATCGCCAAAAATCACCGATACATTACGGCTACGGGTTTCGAAATCCATCGCGAACGAATGTTTCTCGCTTCCCACTACCAGCACATTTTTATACATACCTGTTTTCACAAACTGATCGGCCACAGAAAGTGCATAAACAAAGCCCGAACATTGGTTGCGGATATCTAAAGCACCAATTTCGCCCATGCCCATTTCGCGTTGCAGTAGTACGCCACAACCCGGGAAATAATAATCGGGGCTTAAGGTGGCAAAAACGATAAAATCGACATCCTTAACGGTAATACCAGCCCTTTCGATCGCGATTTTGGCTGCCTCAATACCCATTGTGGTAGTGGTTTCCTCGTTACGATCGGCAAAACGGCGCTCTTTAATACCGGTACGTTCCTGGATCCACGCATCGTTGGTATCCATAAAACGGCTTAAATCATCGTTGGTATATACATTTTTCGGAACGTAGTAACCTATTCCGGCTATTTTAGACTGGTGCATACTCGTGTTATTATAATTTGGTTAAACAAAGTTAGTTAATTAAAAAAGATATGAGAGCTGCGATTTGAGACGTGAGATTTCATCGCAATATCCTAAAATCTAATATCTCAGGTCTAATAGCTCAAATCTTCTAAATTATTGTTTATTTTTGCGCCATGTCTACAGAAACCAAAGAAGAGACCTTTACGCTCGAAGAAATTTTAACTTCCCTAAAAACCGTACATCGCCTTATTTTGTGGAATGATGATATCAATACTTTCGATCATGTGATTTACTGCATGATGAAATATCTAGATTATAACGAATCGCAGGCTGAGAAAATTGCCTGGAAAGTGCATAATGATGGAAAATGCCCAGTTTTGGAAGGATCATTTACCGAGATGGAAGTTTACCGCAAAATTTTACAGCAAGAGGGATTAACTGTTTCTGTTGATTAAATTTACGAAGTAAGATTTTTTCTACGAATCGTCATGCTGAACTTGTTTCAGCATCTTTAGATAGACCCTGAAACAAGTTCAGGGTGACGACCGCCTAAAATGAAATTATAAGATTATAACTTTAGCCCCTTCAAAAGTTCATTTAATCCGGCTTGTGTCGTCTGCGTTTTATCTTTAGCGTACCAGCCGTGAAGTTTTTCTGCCAAAATTGGCATTTCAGTGCTTTCTTTTCTCCACTCTTTTAAAAGCTCCTGCAAAATTTGTGGCCTTGGCCCCCAGGTTCCTAAAACTTGGTCTGCTGATTCATTTAACACAATTAAAACCGGAATAGCTCTTCCACCATTGGTTAAATGCGCATCAATTAACGGGAGGTTTTTATCGCGTAAAACAAATTTCAGATCAATTTTACCTAATGATGCAGTTGCGATTTTATTGAACACCGGAACAATCTGGGCAGCATCGCCACACCAGCCTTCGGTAATCACTAAAAATTTATAATTTTCTTTAAGATGATCAATGGTTGAAGTCAACTCATCGGTTAAGCTAACTGTTTTATCCACACGACTCATCCTTTGCACATTCATTTTAGTATAGTGCAAATCGTAAGTTACATCACCGGTAGCCTTTCCCTCTAACAGAAGTTGATCAATCAATGCACGATAGGTTAAATAGTCAATGCCTTGTTCCTCAAAAATTTCGCGATAATTTATCATAAGATTTCCTTAAAAATACAGCGCAAAGGAAAGGAGAAATTAGATAAGAATGATCATTACTTTGCAATTTGATGTAACAACATGTAGTAGAAAAATCAGATTTTTAGTGCTTATTTAATGTCACTTACCTCATTAATAACTTTTGACTTATGATTATATATCCGAACTGTAGGCTCAATCTCTTTCCTGGAAACATTTAATATCTCAATATCAACTTTAGGATCTACCGCTATCGAAATCTTATTATTGACTATTACCTGATCTTTCTGATTTGCCCTTTTGAGTATTAAAGTATCTTTTGAAGTATTCTGGATATCCATATCAAATGCAGATCTGTCCTCCAGATATATTGATAGTTTTGTGCTTGGAGCTAAAGGTTTCATGATGTATAACGACTTGGGGTCCATATGTAACACTGAACAACCAACCATTATTATAGATAATAAAAGGATACTAAAAGAGATAGYGATTTGATTTTTCATATCATTCTTTAATTTATTCAAGATAGACGAAAAATTAAGGCTTAAGGTTGCATCAACTTAGTCACATGCTGTGTTAAGGCCACGAAATCAGCCACGGTTAACTGCTCGGCACGTTTCTCGAAGTAGATATGGTCGTCCATTTTATCTTTAGGCATCACCGCCGAAACAGCATTACGTAAAGTTTTTCTCCGCTGGTTAAAACCTGCCTTAACCACCCGCCAGAATAATTTTTCATCGCAGTCTAAGGTCTCCACTTCATTTCTGGTTAAACGGATTACTGCCGAGTGTACTTTTGGCGGTGGATTAAATGTACCCGGCTTAACCGTAAATAGGTATTCGATTTTATAATAGGCCTGAAGAAATACGCTCAGAATTCCATAATCCTTACTTCCAGCAGGTGAAGCACAACGTTGGGCAACTTCTTTCTGAAACATCCCAACCATTTCTACAACCTTGTTGCGGTTATCTAAAATCTTAAATAAAATCTGTGATGAGATATTGTATGGAAAATTACCAATAATGGCAAACTGACCTGGAAAAATAGCATCGAAATCGAGTTTCAAAAAATCGCCATTAATCAACCGATCGCCAAGCTGAGGATATTTTTCATTTAAAAAGTGGAAAGATTCGGTATCAATATCAATAAGATAAGTTTCTAAGTCTTTACGCTGCAGCAAAAAATCAGATAAGATTCCCATCCCTGGCCCTACCTCTAAAACCTGATTGTATTTATCGGTGTTTACCAATGCCTCTACAATGCGGTTGGCAATGCCTTTATCGGTTAAAAAATGTTGGCCTAAATGTTTTTTCGCTTTTACTAAACTCATACCTTAAAATTAATCGAATATTTTAACCACAAAGAGGTGCTAAGATTCGRCGCTATGGACGCAAAGATAGGCTTATTATTTCTTTGCGAATCAATCTCTGTTCTTTGAGGTTTCATTTTTTTTAAAGTCTTTAAACGAAAATCAGTAATTTGCGCTAAAATTTTCCAGTAATTATGAGCGATAAACTTAAAATTGGCATCAGTATAGGCGACGTAAACGGCATAGGTTTAGAGGTAATCATTAAAACATTATCCAATCCTGCCATTTTAAATTATTGTACACCGATTGTTTATGGCCATACCAAGGTTTCATCTTTTCATAGAAAAGCAAATAACCTGGGCGATTTCAGTTTTAACGTAGTTAGCCATGCCAACCAGGCACAGCCAAAAAAAGCAAACATGATTAATTGCTGGGAAGAGGATGTGAAAATCGAATTGGGACAGGTAACGCCAACAGGTGGAAAATATGCACTTTTATCACTTGAGCGCGCAACAGCCGATCTGGTAAACGGCGATATCGATGCACTGGTTACCGCTCCGATCAATAAACATAACATTCAATCAGAAACTTTTGCTTTTCCGGGCCATACCGAATACCTGCAGGAAAAAAGTGGTAGTAAAGATGTGCTGATGTTTTTGATCAGCGAAAATTTACGTGTGGGTGTAGTTACTGGCCACATTCCGGTGAAAGATGTTCCAACCTCGATTACAAAAGAGAAAATTATCAGTAAATTAAAGCTGATTAACGAAAGCCTTAAAAAAGATTTTTGGATCGAAAAACCAAAAATTGCCGTTTTAGGCTTAAACCCACATGCGAGCGATAATGGTTTATTGGGTACCGAAGAGGCTGAAATTATTACACCGGCCATTCAGGAAGCCTACGATAAAGGTATTGTTTGTTTTGGGCCATACCCTGCTGATGGCTTTTTCGGCAATGGTAGCTACAAACAGTTTGATGCCGTTTTGGCTATGTACCATGATCAGGGCTTAATTCCTTTTAAAACATTAGCTTTCCATAATGGCGTAAATTATACCGCTGGTTTAAACTTCGTGCGCACCTCTCCCGATCATGGAACGGGCTACGATATTGCGGGTAAAGACCTGGCTGATTCTACTTCTTTCACTGAAGCATTGTTTTCGGCTATCCATATTGTAAAAAACCGTAGGGAGCAAGAAGAAATGTTGGGCAATCAGTTGCGTACAGGTGGAAAAGTGGTTGAAACGCAGTTTGACATTAAAGATGATGCTTCTTAAAAGGTAGAAAGACTAGAGCTGAAAGACCAAAGTTTATTAAACTCAGATCTACTAAGGCAGTTTAGGTGGTCAATATTTTTTTTTCGCAAAACATGGTCTTGTGTTTCATAGGTCCCGAAAGTCCTGCTATGCGTTCCAATCTTTTTGTGATTGTCATGCTGAGCTTGTCGAAGCACCATATCAAAAAGTATTTCCACTACTATCAGGTTTATTTTAGGTAAAATTGTGCATCAAATTCAAAATGAACGGCACTAAAAAACCCAATTACATTCTCCCCACAATTGTTATTGCACAGTTTCTCTGTACATCGTTGTGGTTTGCTGGCAATGCAGTATTACCAGATATTGTTAAAAGTTTTCCAACAGAAACAAACCTGCTGGCCAACCTCACCAGCATGGTACAGTTCGGTTTCATCAGCGGAACATTAGTTTTCGCTTTTTTTGCCATTTCCGATATTTTTTCACCCTCAAAAGTGTTCTTTATTTGTGGAATTGCAGCCGCTTTGTTTAATCTGGGCATTTGTTTAGAACTATCCGATGTCTGTTTATTGTTGCTTTTTCGCTTTTTAACCGGTTTTATGTTGGCTGGAATTTACCCTGTCGGCATGAAAATAGCATCTGATTACTTTAAAGACGGGCTAGGGAAATCGTTAGGTTTTTTAGTTGGTGCTCTGGTCTTTGGTACTGCCTTCCCTCATTTATTAAAAACATTTACAGCAAATTTTAATTGGCAATATGTAATCTTTGCTACTTCGGGCTTATCTCTGATTGGTGCAATTGCTATTTTATGGCTTGTGCCAAACGGTCCATTTAGAACTGCCGGGCAGAAATTCGATTTCCGCTCTTGTTTTAATGGCTTTAAAAATCCTGATTTTCGATCTGCTGCTTTCGGCTATTTCGGGCACATGTGGGAACTCTATACCTTTTGGGCTTTTTTACCCGGCATGCTGCTGCTTTACAACACTAAACATGCACCTGCAACTTTAAATATACCGCTTTTTTCGTTCTTAATTATCGCATCAGGAGGTCTGTCTTGCATGATCGGCGGTTTGCTCTCACAAAAATTTGGTGCAAAACGGATTGCCACCATTGCGCTTTCCATTTCGGGGTTATGCTGCCTGCTCTCGCCGCTTTTCCTATTCTGCGGCTCGGTATATCCTTTTCTTCTATTTTTATTTTGCTGGGGCTTGTCTGGCACGGCCGATTCACCCTTGTTTTCTTCTTTAATCGCCAAACATGCGCCCCAAAGCCTGCGGGGAACTTCGTTAACACTGGTAAACTGTATCGGCTTTGCCATTACGATTATTAGCATCCAGGTGATTAATCTTTTGGCTAAAGAAATGAATTCGCATTATCTTTATATGGCTTTAGCTGTTGGCCCAGTTTTGGGGCTATGGGCACTTATCAGCAAAAAATCGCATTAGGCCCGATTTCCAAAATCTCTTATATTGCAAAAAATTGAATCACAAAATATACCATGGGGCTCGACATTCATCTCATTACCGATAATTCAGAAGAAATATCCCGTTTGAAAAACACAGATAACCAGGTAGATTTTTTTAACCAGCATAGTTTAAGCAGAACCTTTTGCAACCTGATGTCGCGGAGGAATGTTATTGAAGAAGAAACCGAACTCGACCAGATAAGTAGGCTAACAGAAACAGATATTTCAGTTTTATATGAAATGGAGCAATACTGGAACGAAATGGAGGTTGATTTTCGTCTGTCTTTTGCAGAAACCGAAAACGATAAGAAAAAAGTTCTTGAGCAGATCGCAAATAATAGAAAAAAAATAGATGGCAATATAAATAAGGTACTGGAAACGATCGAAACCTTGATCCAAAAGCTTTCACAGCTAGGCACGCTAAATGATAAATTGGATAGCCATGAGACAGACACCCTGGATAATGATTACTATTTTACCGATTTTAATCTCGATAAAGGTGAAGGTTACATTGGCAATAATTTTGGTCAGGACCTTCGAAATTTCAGAAGATTTTTAGAATATGCAAAAGCCAATGGCGCAAATGCAATATGGTTTGATTACGGATAATAAAATTGAAATATGAATAATTTACCACCCATTATAAAACCAGCAGAATTAACCTGGTTAAACCAAGACGATGAAATCGTAATTATCGATGCCAGTGCCGGATCAAAAGCAAGATATGACGAGCAACACCTTGCTGGTGCGCTCTTTGCTGATGTAAATAACGATTTAGCCAACATTGGCGATTTTGCCATTGGCGGAAGGCATCCCTTACCAACATTCGAGCAGTTTTCTGCCGTTTTACAGCAACTTGGTATCACAAAAGATAGCCATGTGATTGTTTACGATGATAAAAACGGCGGTAACGCAGCTGCGAGGCTGTGGTGGATACTAAAAGCAATCGGTCATGAAAAAGTACAGGTAATTGATGGAGGCTTCCAGGCGGCCATTAAAGCAGGCTTCCCGACTACAGATAAAGTAGAAATCCCAAAATCTGTCGAAAAATACGAAATCACAGCATGGAACTTACCGTTATCAGATATCAATGAGGTAGAAAAAGTTGCCAAAACCGACGATTACATTGTGATTGACGTGCGCGATGCCAATCGTTTTGCAGGCCTTACTGAACCTATCGATTTAATTGCAGGGCACATCCCTGGTGCGACAAATATTCCATATACCGAAAATTTGGATGCTACGGGTGCTTTCCTGGCCCCAGAAATATTGAAAGAAAAATATGCTGAAGCTTTGGCCCACGTTAAACCCGAAAACGTAATTGTACACTGTGGCTCGGGCATTACCGCCTGCCATACGCTACTGGCTATGGATTATGCAGGTTTACCAATCCCTAAGCTTTATGTTGGTTCCTGGAGCGAATGGAGCAGGAATAATAAGGAAATGGTTTTGGCTAATCAATAATTTCGTTGGTCGAGATTTGCAATCTCGACTCAATGGACGGTGGATTTACCATCCACTTAATGAGTAAAAATTCTTTATTCTAAGTCGGGATCACAAATCCCGACTAACAAGAAACGTGTAAGGTCTTTCAGTATTTCGATTAACATTCTGAAAACCTGTTCGATTAACATCAACAATTTTTAAAAAACATTTTTAATCTAATTATTTTATCCCTACATTTGCAGGCTAAAATTTTACAGTACTTTGAACCCACTAAAACAATTTTCATTACCGTTTACCGGATTAAAATTGGGAACTCATCAGTTTGATTATGAGCTTGATGACCACTTTTTTAATGCATTTGAGTATTCGTTAATTAAAAGCGGAAAATTAAAAGTAGACCTGGAGCTTGAGAAACAAGAGACCATGTTGCTTCTAAAATTCAAAGTTATTGGTACGGTTAATTTAGATTGCGATAAATGTTTATCTGAGTTTTCATTACCGGTAAATCTATACGAAAGACAGATCGTAAAATTTGCAGAGGCCGAGATGGAAAGCGATGATGAAGAAATTATTTCGCTAAGCCGTAAAGATACCGAGATTGATATATCGGGCCCTTTATACGAAATGATTAACGTAGCCGTACCTTATATCAAAAACTGCGAGCAGGCAGGTAAAGATTGCGATCAGGAGATGATTGATCGCTTAAATCAGTTATCTATCCAAAAGCAGGCTGAAGAAAATGAACAAACAAGCGACCCACGTTGGGAAGCCCTTAATAAGTTAAAAAAATAATTAGATTATACACCAATGGCACATCCAAAACGGAAAATCTCGAAACAGAGAAAAAATAAAAGAAGAACACACTATAAAGCTGTTACTCCTTCTTTAGCAACATGCTCGGCAACAGGTGCTATTCACGTACCTCACCGTGCTTACAACGTTGATGGTAACTTATACTACAACGGCAAACTGGTTATCGAAAATACTCAGATAGGGTAATTTTCTTAAAAAATTGTTTGTGTTTTCAGCGGCTTTAGTCATACCTTAGTCAACTGAAAAATTCAGGATTACACCTGACTTAACACAAACAGATTTTTTCTATGAAAATAGGCCTCGACATAATGGGCGGAGACTATGCTCCCAAAGCAATTGTTTTGGGAGCAATAGCTGCTCATCAATCGCTTAACGCTGGAGAGCATTTAGTTCTTATTGGCGATACCGAACAGATTAAACCCATTCTTGCAGAAGAAGGTTTTAATCCAGATCATTTTGAATACGTTCATACTGATGAAGTAATTGGTATGGGCGAACATCCCACCAAAGCAATCGTTCAGAAACCAAATTCGAGCATAGCAGTTGGTTTTAACCTTTTAAAAGAAGGCAAAATCGATTCTTTCGCAAGTGCTGGTAACTCTGGAGCCATGTTGGTTGGCGCAGTTTTTAGCGTTAAAACCATTCCGGGCATTATCCGCCCTTGTTTATGTACAATTCTTCCAAAAATTAAAGGTGGTACTGGCTTGCTGTTAGATGTAGGTGCTAATGCCGACTGCAAACCCGATATTTTATTACAATTTGGTGTTTTAGGCAGCTTATATGCAGAAAATCTTTTGCAGATAAATGATCCGAAAGTTGCCCTGATAAATATTGGCGAAGAAGATGAGAAAGGAAATATGCTAAGCATGGCTACTTTCCCGTTAATGAAAGAAACCAACCTTTTCAACTTTGTTGGCAATGTGGAAGGAAGGGATTTATTTAATGATAAAGCCGATGTAATTGTGTGCGATGGTTTTACCGGAAATATAATGCTAAAATTAGCAGAATCGTTTTACGTACTTACCATCAAAAAGGGACTTAAAGATGAGTTCTTCGATCGTTTTAATTATGAACAATACGGTGGAAGTCCGGTTCTAGGCGTTAACGCTCCCGTTGTTATCGGACATGGAATTTCAAGTCCGTTAGCTGTTAAAAATATGGTTCTACAATCCAGAGAAATGATCACTACAGGATTGGTAGAAAAAATTAGAATGGCATTTAAATAATTTATTAAAATTCTTAAAATGAGTAAAATTCACGCTGCTATTACAGCAGTAAATGGTTACGTTCCCGACTATGTGCTTACAAACGCAGAGTTAGAAACCATTGTTGACACTTCGGATGAATGGATTACCAGCAGAACGGGAATTAAAGAACGTAGAATTTTAAAGGGAGAAGGTTTAGGTACTTCCGATATGGCTGTTCATGCCGTAAATGGTTTACTTAAAAAGAGGGGAATTGATGCAAAAGAAATTGAACTGATTATCTTTTGCACCACTACTCCAGATTTTACATTCCCTGCAACAGCAAACGTTTTAGCTGATAAAATAGGTGCTACAAATGCCTGGGGTTACGATTTACAGGCCGCTTGCTCTGGCTTTATTTTCGGGCTTTCTACCGGTGCATCATTTATCGAGTCAGGAAGACACAAGAAAGTTTTAGTTGTTGGCGGCGATAAAATGTCATCAATCATCAATTACGAAGACCGTACAACCTGTATCATTTTTGGTGATGGTTGCGGTTGTGCTTTATTAGAGCCAAATGAAGAAGGTTTCGGTATTCAGGATTCTATCTTGAGAACAGATGGTTCGGGAAGAGATTTCCTGGGCATGAAAGCAGGTGGTTCGGTTATGCCGGCAACACACGAAACTGTAGACGCAAGACTACATTTTGCGCACCAGGAAGGCCCAACAGTATTTAAGTTTGCCGTAACCAATATGGCCGACGTTGCTGCCGAAATTATGGAACGCAACGGCTTAACTGCTGATGATGTTGCATGGTTAGTACCTCACCAGGCCAACAAACGCATTATCGATGCCACTGCAAACCGCATGGGCGTTACCACCGATAAAGTAATGATCAACATTGAACGTTACGGAAATACAACCAACGGAACAATTCCTTTATGTTTATGGGAATGGGAAAGCAGACTGAAAAAAGGCGATAACATCGTTTTAGCTGCATTTGGTGGTGGTTTTACCTGGGGTTCGGTATACCTTAAATGGGCTTACGACACTAACTAGTCAGAAGTCTTATGGTCAATAGCTTATAGCTAATGGTTTATGGTCGATTGGCTATGAGCCATCAACTAAAAAACTATCAACCATCCTTAAAAAAATAAAACAAAAAAAGTATAACTTAGTTAATTCAATAAACACTATTTTTTACATAACTAGCCTAAAAAATGGATATCAAACAAATACAGGAACTGATTAAATTTGTTTCTCGTTCTGGAGTAAATGAAGTTGCTATTGAGCAAGAAGACTTCAAAATCACGATCAAAACAAACCAAGCACCAACAATTGTGCATGCTACCGTACCACAGGCTCCGCTTGTACAGGCTGCTGCCCCTGTTGCTACAGCTCCTACTGCTCCAAATGCAGCAACACCTGCTGTACCGGCTGCAGAAGACACTTCAAAATACATTACTATTAAATCGCCAATGATCGGTACGTTCTACCGTTCAGCTAGCCCAGACAAGCCAATGTTTGTTAATGTTGGCGACGAAATTAGCACTGGTAAAGTAGTTTGTATTATCGAGGCAATGAAACTTTTCAACGAGATTGAAAGCGAAGTTTCTGGCCGTATCGTTAAAATCTTGGTTGATAATGCATCACCGGTAGAATACGATCAACCGTTATTTTTAGTAGAACCTATTTAAAGATTGACGTCACCCTGAATTTATTTCAGGGTCTTCTTTTTAAATGGATGCTGAAATAAATTCAGCATGACGATTATTTTAAAACAGAGACGAAACGTAGAAAATTATGTTTAAAAAAATACTAATTGCCAACAGGGGTGAAATCGCTTTGCGTATTATCCGTACCTGTAAGGA